>CAILDT010000402.1 GCA_903833025.1 uncultured Bacteroidota bacterium
CTGATTAAAGAGAGTAATTTGATGAGTCCAAAAGATAGTGAGCTGATTAAAGAGAGTAATTTGATGAGTCCAAAAGATAGTGAGCTGATTAAAGAGAGTAATTTGATGAGGTCAAAAGGTTTTGGGTTGATAAAAGAGAGTAATTTGATGAGTCCAAAAGGTTTTGGGTTGATTAAAGAGAGTAATTTGATGAGGCCAAAAGGTTTTGAGTTGATAAAAGAGCTATTTTTGAAGTGAGAAGGTTAACTACCAACAACCATTTCCAGCTTCTCAAATATCTTTACCATAGATAAGGTATCTAATTTGCAATATTCCAAAAGCTGGTCGCGCACTTCCAATATCTTAAACATATCCATTTCTGTTTGTAGGTGTTCGAAAGCTGTCATCGCAATGCTTCCGCTCGAAATTGTTAAATCAGAATACGATAAATCAGGAACCAAGGCGTGCAACAGGTTTTTGATGGAGAACGAATTTTTCATTGCCGGATGGTAGTAGTTTTTCTCCTGAAAAGGTACCATTAAATCCACGATGCGTTTTAAACGAAAATCGATTTCAGCGGCATATTCGGGGAAATCATTTTTTAATCCGTTCAATATATTCCTTTCCATCAGCGCATCATAAACTAAAATTGTGCCTTCGGTTTCTGTATGTTTCAACAGATTTTGAATAAACGATTTCCTTGGGTCGCTGCCTTGCTCTCCCAAAAAAGAAAAATGTTGTAACTCTGCATCCTTACTTTGTTTATAATGCAACGAGTACTGAAAAGGTATATGCTGATAAGGTTTTGTATTATTATAAATAGGCACAGCGGGCATAAACGTTTCGAAATCCATAAAGAATAAAGGATAATTTACCTTATTCAAAAACTTACTTATTGCATCTTTATCCACCTTCTCTTCATCCGTTTTTACAGCATTTATATGGATATTTACATTACCATTAAAATTATTCTTCACCGGAATTTCATCTATCGTTTTAAAACCTGCATTATACAGCGCAAATTGTTCCGCTTTAGGAATCCCAGTAATTTCAAACACCGAATTTTTAGGAACGCCTTTCCAGCAATACCCCATAAAATCGCAGTGGTACGGACTAAAACATTGTTCGCCAATTGGTACTTTCGGCTGTTCTATATTTTCAATAACCAACTTCGATTGAAATATCTTTTCCTCTACCATCTCCTGCTGTTGAATCGCTTCGCGCATTACAGATTTTATGGCGAACAATTTATTAAAATCCAACTCACCATTTCTTACATATTTATTATTGATAATGATTAAAGAAATATCTGCCAACGGCAAGCCACTGTTTGTAATCACCCAATATTGCAGCGACGCATCTAATAAATAAGTATGCGAAATTTTAGTAGAACTTTTAACTTCATACGCATACCATTGATTATCTTTTTTGACCAAAATATCCAAAATAGCAAGCACCTTGTTATGCTGAAATGCAGCTTCGTAAATCACCTCCACCCCACTCGCTATCAACTCTTTTGTTTTTTCAACAGCAGCGATATTATCCGAACGTCTTTTAGGAGTTGCATCTTTACCACCCGGAAAAAGCTTTTGGGCAAGCACTCCCACATTGGTTCCTCTGCTAAAAATAGCCAGTTGTTCTGCCGATGGTCTATCGCGAAGCTGAATTGAGTTCTTATACAAGTACAACGATTTAGCGCATTGCAGCCCTCTTAAAAATGTCGATTTACTTAATATATGTTTTTCCGCTTCCATTTTAATAGGTTGCGAAAGTAGAACTTTATTTGTCGGCAGTGAGATTTATTTTTTTTGTAAGCAACTTTTTTATACATTTACGCATTTTTATATATAAAGAGTAAAATCTCTACCAATGAAAAACTTTACAAACCTGTTTTTACAAAATCATTTCTTCCAAGGTTTGATTCTTTTGTTTAGTTTTACTTTTTATTCCACACAAACGTATGCACAAGCGCCCGGAATTACTTGCCTTACAGCAGTAGCAATAGGTGGCACCGGTAACGTACCTGGTTGTACTGGAGCTGCTACAATGTCCGATTTTACCGTAGAAGGCACCACTCCATCTATTGCAGGTTGTATAGGCATAGGCACTTTCAGAAGAGAAGGTTGGTATTCGTTTACCATAGGAGCTCCCACCGCTATTACTGTTACAGGAACAGCCACCACCGCTTCCAGCAACTTATTAATACAGGTAATTTCAGGAACTTGTGCGGCAGAAGTAGTAGTGCTGTGTATCAACAATACCAATGCAGCAGGTGCTCAAACCGAAACAGGTTCGCTTGGCGTATTAGCTGCAGGTACTTATTTTGTAAGATGCGTAAATGTTGGTGCGGCAGCCAATATGGCAATGTCCAATTTATGCGTTAATGTAACTCCAATAAACGACGACTGCGCAAACCCAATAGGAATAACTCCTTTGGCAGCAAGCGCACCTTGCGGAGGCACTGCTGGTAATACTTTGGGCGCAACGCCACAGGCAGCAATACCCGCAACCTGCACAGGAGCAAACACAAATAACGATGATGTATGGTACACATTTACTGCAAGTTCAACTTCTCACGTGGTAACAGTTACCCCCACCGCTACTATGGACCCTGTGTTTCAGGTATATTCAACAAATCCCTGCGGAGGAGCTGGAACTTCTATTGCCTGTATTAACGCATTTGGAGCAAGCACTGCCGAAACAACTACTTTAACAGGATTAACAATAGGTGCAACATATTGGGTACGTGTTTACGATGCAGGAACAGGTATTCCGTCTTCATCACTTTTTACTATTTGTATTCAAACACCACCCACTAATGATGATTGCGGAGGGGCTATTGTTCTTACTGCCAATCCAAGTTGCATAACCACTGCTGGTGATGTTAATGTAGCGTCCAATTCTGGTATTGCCGGCTGCACCGCTGGCTCTCCCGATGAAGATGTTTGGTATAGCTTTGTGGCTACGTGCACATCTCAAACAATAACTGTTACCGGTTCGGCTAGTTTCGACCCTTGTTATCAAGTATTTTCAGGTGCTTGCCCTGGCGGATTAGTTTCCGTTTTATGTAACGCACCAGGCGGTAATACTGGTCTTTCGATTACAAGTTCGGTTTCCGGTTTAACCATCGGAAGCACCTATTATGTTAGGGTTTACGATTATGGAGTTGGGTACCCTGCCACTACTGGTTTTACTATATGTATTGTAAATGCGCCTCCGGCAAATGATGATTGTATAAATGCGATTGCATTAACTGCTCCTTCTGTTGTTTGTAATACTACTTCGGGTGATGTGTGCGGCGCTACTCAAAGTTTAGCTGGTTGCCTTGGTAATGCTAATGATGATATTTGGTATAAATTTACTGCCAGTCAAGCTTCTCATATTGTAACCGTAACAGGCAATGGCACGTTCGATGCCGTAGTGCAGGCATTCAATTCCTGCGGAGGCGCCTCCCTGGGTTGTGTAAATGCAACAGGGGCAGGCGGTTCCGAATCGCTTACCTTATCAGGGTTAACTATTGGGCAGGTGTATTACGTTAGAGTTTACGATTTTGGGGCAGGGTTTCCTTCCACCACCACTTTTACTATATGTGTTACTTCTCCTCCAGTTAATGATAATTGCTTGGGGACTTTAGTCCCAGTAAATGGTAGTGCTGCTTCGCCAAGCGGTTGTGTTACTTCTTTAGCAGGTACCGTTGCCGGTGCTTCTGCATCAGCTGTTGCCAATCTTTGCGGAGGCGTTGCCAGCGATGACGTATGGTATAACTTTAATGCTACTGCTACTTCGCACATCATCACTGTTACTCCTTGCGCATCATTTAACCCTGTAATTCAGGTATTCAGTACAGCTTGCGGAGGCACCTCTATTGGCTGTGCAAATTTAACAAGTGCTGGTGTTGCCGAAACAATTACATTAACAGGTCTTTCCATTGGCAGTACCTATTGGGTACGGATATATGATTTTACTGGCTCGTCTGCTTGCGCCACTTTTACAATATGTGTTACCACGCCCCCTGCAAACAACCCTTGTAGCGGAGCTATAACACTTACCCCTGGTTTTACCTGCGTAAATACTGCCGGAACTGTAAGTGGTGCAACACCGTCTCAAGCTGCTACCTGCGGTGGCACTGCTAATGATGATGTATGGTACACCTTTGTGGCAGGTGCTATTAACCAAACAATAACTGTTACTGGTTCGGCTGGTTTCGACCCTGTGATAGAGGTATTCTCCACTTCCTGCGGTGGTACTTCGCTTGGCTGTACCAATGCATCAGGCATTGGTGGAAACGAATCAGCTGTATTTACCACTTTAACTGCCGGACAAACCTATTGGGTGCGTGTTTACGACTTTAACGGTTCTATTTTAAATTTCAATTTTAGCATTTGTATTACAGAGCCAAGTAATGATTTATGTGCTAATGCCTACACTGCTGTATGCGGTGGCGTTTACACAGGCTGTACTTCTGTAGCGTGTGGCATGACTGGCACTGGCGACCCAACAGGACTATGTGTAGCACAAACGGCACCTGCGCAAGGTGTTTGGTACGTGTTTGCTGGCACAGGGCAAAATGTAATACTTACCACCTGCGGAGGCACTACCAATTACGATACTCAATTATTTGTGTATTCGGGCACTTGCGGGGCGCTAACCTGTGTTACAGGAGATGATGACATGTGTAATCCTGCCTGTGTTGGTGGTGTTACTTGCGGGTATCCGCAGGCATCGCACTTACAGTTTGGTACAGTGGTAGGTACTAATTATTATATTTTTGTGAGCGGGTGGTCGGGTGCTACAGGTAACTTTACGTTAACTGTAACTTGTGCCGCACCACCTGTTAACGACCAATGCAACGGAGCAATAAATTTAACCTGCGGAACTACCATTACTGGTTCCACACTTACAGCATCTGGGCTTAATGATATAACAGGTTGTGGAGCCGCTAACGCTACTTCTCCTATTGCGTTATGGTATTACTACCTTGGCGATTCCACCAACCTATCACTTGCTACTTGCGGTGGTACTACTAATTTTAATACACAAATTGCGGTTTGGAAAGCGACTAGCTGTGCTGGCCCATTTACTTGCGTTGCTGGGAATGATGATTTTGGTGGATGTAACGGCAGTGCGGCTGGCAACGCATCCACAGTTACATTTCTTACCACCAATTATGTGAGTTATTACATAGAGGTATTCGGTTTTTTTACAACTGTAGCAACGGGTTCGCAAGCTGGTAATTTTTCGTTGGGCATAAGCGGAGCGGGTGCAGGTGGTTGTAGTCCGCTGCCTATTGAGTTATTAAACTTTACAGGTAAATCAGCCGGTGATAAAAACTTATTACAATGGCAAACAGCAAGCGAACACAACAACGATTATTTTACGCTGGAACGCTCGGATGATGCGCAAACGTTTATGACTATAACCAGGATAAATGGTGCCGGAAACAGTTCTTCAATGATTGCTTACCAAACTTACGATTATCACCCGAACGCTGGAATTACCTATTACCGCCTTAAACAGGATGATTATAATGGTGTTTATACCTACTCGGATATTATTTCGGTACAAAATAATAACGAGCAAGTAGGTTTGTATAACCTCCGCCCAAACCCTACTACGAGCGATGTTAGCTTCGATTTTTATACTACTATAAAGGGAAAAGCTACCATTCAGATTGTGGATTATATGGGTAAAGTAGTTTCGGAAGTAACTGAAAATGCAGCTATCGGAACATCAGTATTATCAGCAAAAATGAATACTTTACCAAAAGGAATTTATTTCCTTAAAGTTAGTTTCGACCAAAGTGATTACGTTTCCTTAAGCAAAGTGGTGAAAGATTAGTAGTTCGTTTTTATTCATTTGTCGAAAAAATAAACCTCACATTAAAAAATCGTTAAATATTTTTTGTTCAATTGCAACTTTTAACTACTTTTGCGCATATGTATAGTTAAACAAAAGTTAATATCATTTTACTTAAAAACATAAAGCATAAATTATTTGAAAAAACGGTTACAAACAATAATCTAAAACAATATACAATGTTATCCTCAAAAAATATTCTAACAGCAAAACTTAACAGCATTCTCTTCGGAATAATGATTTTGTTAAGTTTTTTAGTTTTTACTAATAACGCAACTGCCCAAGCACCTGGTGCTACTTGTTTATTAGCAACCGCAATTGGTGGTACTGGTAACGTTCCGGGATGTACAGGAGCTGTAACTATGACTGACTTTACACAAGAAGGCGCTACACCTGCAATGGGATGTTTAAGTGGCGGGGTTTTCAGAAGAGAGGGATGGTACTCATTTAATGCTCCAGGAGGAGTGGCGATAACTGTTGCTGGAACCGCCACCACCGCAAATTCAAATTTGCTAATTCAAGTAATTTCTGGTACTTGCGGTACTATTTTGGGCACAGGTACCGAAACTCAAATTGGTTGTGCAAACAATATTAACGCACCCATAGTTGCTGGAACACCACAAACAGAAGCTCTTTCATTAGGTATATTAGCTGCAGGCACATATTACATAAGATGTGTAAACATTGGGAACGCAGTTAATATGGCGATGTCCAACCTCTGTGTAAATTTAACTCCTACAAATGACGATTGTGCCAACGCAACAACAATTGCACCTTTATTAGCAAGTGCCGTTTGTGGTTCCACTGCAGGAACTATTGCTGGCGCAACTGCACAAACCACAATACCGGCAACCTGTACAGCCGCAAATACTAACAATGATGATGTTTGGTACACCTTCACAGCATCTGCCACCTCTCACTTAATTACTGTTGCCCCTACTGCTACTATGGACGTAGTGTTTCAGGTATATTCTTCGAACCCTTGCGGAGGAGCTGGAACCAACATTGCCTGTATTAATGCTGGAGGCGCTGGTTTTACCGAATCAACGTTTTTAACAGGATTAACTGTTACTGGTGTATATTGGGTAAGAGTGTATGACGCAGGATTAAACATTCAACTTTCACCTACTTTTACTATTTGTATTCAAACACCACCCGCTAATGATGATTGCGCGGGTTCGGTATTATTAACTACCAACCCAACTTGTATCAATACGCCAGGTGACGTAAACGTTGGAACCAACTCTGGGATTGCATCTTGCGGTGGCACACCTGATGAGGATGTATGGTATCGCTTTGTGGCTACTTGTACTTCTCAATCTGTTTCTGTAACAGGTTCTGCCAGTTTCGACCCTTGTTTTGAAGTGTTTTCGGGTGCTTGTGGAGGACTTTCTTCCATTTCATGTAATGCAGTAGGTGGTAATACAGGACTTACAGTTACTAGTAACGTTACTGGTTTAACCATTGGTACTACTTATTACATAAGAGTTTACGATTGGAGTGCAGGTTACCCTGCCACTACTGGATTTAATATTTGCGTAGTAAATGCGCCTCCCGCAAATGATAATTGTATTAATGCTATTGCTTTAACTGCACCTTCTACAGTTTGTAATACTACCACTGGCGATGTTTGCGGTGCTACACAAAGTTTAGCAGGTTGCTCTGGAAATGCAAATGATGACATTTGGTATAAATTTACTGCTTCTCAAGCGATACACATTATAACTGTACAAGGCAATGGTACATTTGATGCCGTATTTGAACTCTTTGGTTCTTGTGGTGGGGCTTCGTTAGGTTGTGTAAACGCAACAGGAGCAGGCGGCTTGGAAACAGCTTCTTTTTCTGGTTTAACTGCCACTCAAGTTTATTATATTAGAGTTTACGATGCAGGCGCAGGGTTTCCATCTACTACCACCTTTACTATATGTGTTACTTCTCCTCCTTTAAATGATGATTGCCCCGGAATAACCATACCTGTAAGTGGTACACAGGCAGCACCAAGTTATTGTACAGCCAGCACAACAGGCGCATTAGCAGGCGCATCGGCATCGGGTTTTGCTGCTACTTGTGGAGGAACCCCTAATGATGATGTTTGGTTTAATTTTGTTGCAACATCCAATACACACATAATTACCGTTGTGCCTTGCGCAGGTTCAGATATTGTAATACAAGCATATAAAAATGCTTGTGGTACTGGTTTAAACTTAGGTTGTGCCAATGCTCTTGGTGCAGGAGGTACCGAAACACTAAATGTTTCAGGACTTATTATAGGCACCCCGTATTGGGTAAGAGTTTACGATTTTACAGGTTCGTCCAATTGTACGTTTACTATATGCGTAACCACACCACCCCAAAACGACCCTTGTTCTTCGCCCGTAACGTTAACTCCATCTACATCTTGTGTTGCCACTAATGGTACATTGGCAGGTTCAACCAACTCGGGAATAGCAGTAGGTGCTGGTGCTTGTATTGGCACCGTGCCAAACAATGATGTATGGTACACCTTTTTTGCTGGTGCTGCATCTCAAACAATAACCGTAGTTGGTTCGGCAGGTTTAAATGTGGTTTATGAATTATTTTCTTCTAACCCTTGTGGAGGTGCAGGTACATCTTTAGGCTGCATAAATGCCACAGGTGTAAACGGTACCGAAACATTTAACTTTACAGGATTAACAGCCGGAGCTCAATACTGGGTGCGTGTTTATGACGCAACTGGTGCGCCCACTACTTATACATTTACAATTTGTGTAATTACGCCAGTTAATAATACTTGTGCTACTGCAATTACAGTTGTTTGTGGTAACTCGTATTCGGGCAATTCAAATGTGGGATTAACTAACGCACCAGCCACTTGTACAAGTAATGCTGGTATTAATTCTGGTGTTTGGTTTGTTTTTGCAGGTACTGGGCAAAATGTAACTGCAAGTTTATGTGGAGGTGTATCTTACGATTCTCAAATTTATATTTATAGTAGTACTGGTCCTTGTACAGGTTTAAGTTGTGTTGCAGGAAATGATGATTTGAA
>CAILDT010000403.1 GCA_903833025.1 uncultured Bacteroidota bacterium
TCAAAGAAAGAGCAGATGCATCACAAACGTTTGACGAAAAAATTGTTAATATTATAAATCAATTTAAACAGCTATTTGCACCATTTTTAGTTGAATTGGATAAAATCTGTGTATTTTTGCAGAAATAATATAATCTATGCATTTAGTTCAAGATTTTCACGCCCTATTTTCCATACAATCATTAATTAGTTTACTTACTTTATCAGTGCTTGAAATAGTATTAGGGATAGATAATATTATTTTCATTTCCATTGCATCAAATAAATTACCGAGAGCAAGCCAGGGAAGAGCTCGAACAATAGGGCTTTTGCTTGCATTAATAATGCGGATATTATTACTGTTCAGCATTACGTGGATAACAAATTTACAATCAGCTTTGTTCACTATTGCAGATTTTGGTGTAACAGGAAGAGATATAATTTTATTTAGTGGAGGAGTGTTTTTACTTTATAAAACTACTATAGAATTGCATAATAAAATAGAAGGATACGATGAAAGTGAAATGAAAGTAAGGAAAGTAAGTTTTAATGCCATAGTGCTCCAAATTGTGTTAATTGATATTGTTTTTTCTTTTGATTCGATATTAACTGCTGTGGGGTTAGTGAGTAATTTACTGATTATGATTGCCGCTGTAATTATTGCAATGATAATTATGATAATATTCTCTGGTAGGGTAAGTGATTTTATTAACGACAATCCAACAATAAAAGTATTAGCATTAGCATTTCTATTAATGATAGGTGTAATGCTTATTATGCAATCTTTTCATCACGAAGTGGACAAACGATACATTTATATTTCAATTGCGTTTTCGTTTTTTGTGGAGATACTTAATGTACGAATGAGGAAAAAGGAAGCGAAACGAAAGCGGGATACCAACAACGACCCACGTGATATTATTTAACTTTAAGTCTTCCTGCCAAATAATTCACGATGCTTTTTCGCACTGTGAATACTTGCGTTCAAATCAAATCCGAGAAGTAGAATTAATGAGTTGATATAAATAATCATCATTACTACTATTAACGAACCAATAGAACCATATAGCTTATTGTACTTCCCAAAATTATTTACGTAGTATGAAAACAATACTGTTGCAAGTACAGTAAGTACGGTTGCAAACATTGAACCTGCAGAAAAAAAACTCCACCCTTTTTTCCTTTTTGGTCCAACAAAATAATTGAATGAAACTATTGAATAGCATAGTCCGAATAAAATAACCCACTTGAGGGAATGTAGAATAAAATACAATATTTTATGTGTATGTCTTAAATGATGTATTCCGTATTCTGTACCTACATATAAACTTATGCAGATGGAAATAATAAGTACAAAAACAATAAGCATAAACAATGAAACTAAACGTTGTTGCCAGAAATTTCGTGTTTCAATTTCGTGGTAGGTTGCGTTAAACGCATTAATCATTGCATTAAATCCATTGGTGGAAAAGTAAAGAGCAGAAAAAAAACCGATAGATAATAGCCCTCCGCGTTTTTTTATTATTATATCCACAATTGTTTCTTTGGTAGCTTCAAAAGCAGATTTGGGCATTACATCCTGCATTAGTAGAAAAAGACTCCCCTTAAAATTAGTGATTGGAATAAATGGAATAAGAGTAAATAAAAAAATAACACAGGGAAATAACGCAAGGAAGAAACTAAATGATAGTGATGAAGCACGAATATTTAATGTGCCATTTCTGATTCCTCTATAAAAAAATTTTGAAACAATGTAAAATGATAATCCTTCAAAGCCAGGCAATACTATTTTTTTGCTGGCTTTTATTAAACTATAAAGTGGACGAAACCTAACTACTCTCCTAACATTTTTATGCCGCATACTAAACTGCTTTTAAACTTAAATCAAGACTCTTAATATGATGTGTAATAGCTCCCACAGAAATAAAATCAACACCACATTTTGCATAACTCCTTATTGATTGCTCTGTAATTCCTCCAGATGCTTCGATCTCATATTTTCTGTTTATTAATTTTACTGCGTTCTTTATTTCATTAATTGAAAAATTATCGAGCATTATTCTATTTACTTTCCCTATTTCAAGTATTTGTTTTACCTCGTTTAAATTACGGGCTTCTACTTCTATTTTAAGCTTTTTGTTTTTCGTTTTAAGATAATTATTAGCAGCAATAATTGCTTGCTTAATTCCTCCTGCATAATCAATGTGGTTATCTTTTATTAAAATCATATCATACAACCCTATTCTATGATTTGCACCACCACCAATTACTACAGCCCATTTTTCGAGTCCTCGTAAATTGGGAGTTGTTTTGCGGGTGTCAATTACTTTGGCTTTTGTCCCTTTACATAACTCAACCAACTTGTTTGTTTTGGTTGCAATACCACTCATCCGTTGCATACAGTTTAATACTAATCGTTCAGCTAATAAAATTGATTGTGATTTCCCTTCCACCGTTAAAACTACATCTCCAATTTTTATTTTGCTTCCATCTTTGATAAACACACTTACTTTTAGTGATTTATCCACTGTTTTAAAAATTTCTTTTGCTAAATCAACACCAGCAATTATACCGTTTTCTTTTACCAGTAATTGTGCTTTGCCGTTTGCCGAATTAGGAATACAAGCGAGAGAAGTATGGTCGCCGTCACCCATATCTTCCGCTAATGCAGTTTTAATAAAATGTTGAATGTTGAAATTGTATTTAAATTCAGGAAGTAACTTTTTACTCATTTTCAATTTTAAATTGCTGAATAAGCATTTTATCTCCGGTAGTTTTTATAAGGAAATAAGTTCTGAATTTACCTTTTGTGGTTTCCAATGTTCCTATAACATATTGTGAACCATTTTTAGCTTCGCTTTTATGAGCTACAATATATGACTTTACAGAATGTTTATCGAAAAAATCTTTGAGAATCATTTCTGCCTGTTGTTTACTATATACATCTTCCTTATCAACTATTTTCAAATCAATATGGTCAATAAAATATTTTGAAATGTTTTTTTGATTGCCCGATTTAATTGCTGAAGCTATATCATCAATTACATCCACTTTAAAGGCAAACAAAGAAAAAGATAAAACTAATAAAGTTAAAATTGATTTTGTTTTCATTGTATAATTTATTTTCCTTTACGAAAGCAATTATTAAGCCACATTGATTATTTAATTTTTTCTTTTGCTAATTTGCTTTAATATTGTAACCGATTAATTTTATAAAGTTTAATCCGAAACAAAAATATAGTTTTTTAGTATTGATTTAATAATTATTATGAAAATAACACTGATACTTAATGGTAAAACAA
>CAILDT010000404.1 GCA_903833025.1 uncultured Bacteroidota bacterium
TTCTTGTCGTCTTTTTTATCTTTGTTATCCTTTTTGTCTTTATCCTTTTTCTGCTGTTGCTGTTGTTGTTTCAGCATTTGTTGAGTATACGAATAATTATATCTCGTATCCTCATCTGTCGGATTGTTTTTCAAAGCATTTTTATAAGCATTCAAAGCATCTTCATATTTTTTCGATTTCAATAACGAATTACCCAAGTTATGATATGCTTTTGCAAGTGTATCTTTCGAAGTAGTTTTATTTGTTACTGCCTTATATTGTTCTGCCGCCTCTTCATATTTATTTTGTTTGTAATACGCATCACCAAGGTTAAATGCAGCTTTATACGAATCTTTATTTTTATTTAATGCTTTGTTATATTGTTTTTCCGCCTCACTATATTTTTTATTATCATACAATTTATTTCCCTCTTTTATAAATTTCCTTTCTTCCTGCGAATAAGATTTTAAAGCAAAACAAAAAACCAAAAGAAACATAATCAGTTTCCTCCATTGTCCATTGTCCAATATCCATTGTGCTTTACTCATTGTTTCCAAATAAATTTAGTCGCTTATACAATTTGCTTTTCCGCTCCGTCAACAATGTTTCAATTAGCAATAACAACAATGCGCCCGACACATACCATTGAAACGTATCTTCATAATCACTATATATTTTACTATCGAATTGTTTCTTCTCTAATTTATTTATCGCATCCAGCACATTGTTTAATCCTGCATCCGAGTTGGTTGCTCTCACATAAATTCCATTTGCTGCCGAAGCAATTTCTTGTAACGTCTGTTCGTTTAATTTTGTTACCACCGTATTTCCTTCTTTATCTTTTTTGAATCCTTCTCGCACAGTCCCTCTGTACACAGGTATTGGCACTCCTTCTACCGAACCCATTCCAATTGTATTTATCGCAATTCCTTTTTCTGCCGCTGCCTCTGCTGCTTTCACCGCCTCTGTTTCGTGGTCTTCGCCATCTGTAATTATTACAATTGCTTTATTTTTTCCCTCATCTTTTCCAAACGATTCAACAGCTAAATTAATTGCTCCTCCTATATCTGTTCCCTGTGCCGGTATCAAGTCTGTATTAATGCTTTCCAAAAATAATTTTGCGGCTGCATAGTCTGTCGTTATCGGCAACTGCACATAAGCTTGTCCCGCAAATACTATTATTCCTATTCTATCTCCTTCTAATTTATCTATCAATTTCGAAAGCGATTGTTTTGCTTTCTCCAATCTGTTCGGTTGCAAATCCTCTGCTTTCATACTGTTCGACACATCCAAACAAATCATCAAGTCTGCTCCTTTGCGTTTCACCTCTTCTAATTTTGTTCCCAGTTGAGGATTCACAATTCCAATAATTAAAAATCCAATTGCAAATGTGTACAATATAAATTTCCAAATCCTTTTTGCGGCTGATACATTTGGTATCAATTTATGTATCAAAAAAACATCTCCATATTTTTTTATCGCTCTCTTTCTCCATCCTTGTATCAGTACAAATACAACAATTAGTGTCGGGATTATCCCAAAAGCATAAAAGAAATATATCCGTTCAAACTGCATCCTTTTTTATACTATACTTTTAAAAATACTATTCTTCAAAATAAATTCCAGCAACAAAGCTATTCCCGCAATTATCGCAAACGGAAAAAATCGTTCTGCTTTATTTGTAAAATTCTTTTCTTCAAAAATTGTTTTTTCTAATCTATCAATTTCTTTATAAATATTTTTTAACTTGTCGTTATCCGTTGCTCTAAAATATTTTCCGCCTGTCATATCAGCTATTTCGCCCAATGTTTTTTCATCTATCTGCACATCCACGTATCCATACTGATAACTCCCATCAGGGTACATACTTATAGGTGCCAGGGCTTTCCCCATCGTTCCTACTCCAACTGTATAAACACGTACCCCAAATGCTTTTGCTATTTCCGCCGCCGTTAGCGGTGCCACCGACCCTTGATTATTTACTCCATCCGTCAGCAATATCACCACTTTACTTTTTGCTTTGCTGTCTTTCACTCTCGTAACAGCTGTTGCCAAGCCGTTTCCTATCGCTGTTCCATCCATCACCATCCCGGTATGTATTCCTGCAAATAAATTTTTTACTACTGCGTGGTCTGTCGTTAATGGACATTGAGTAAAACTCTCTCCACTAAAAATTACTAATCCTATTCTATCATTCGGTCTACTGTCAATAAAACTCTGCGCCACTTCCTTCGCCGCCTCTATCCTGTTCGGCTTAAAATCTTTTGATAACATACTACCCGAAATATCCAAACACATAACTATATCAATGCCTTCCGTTTTCACATCTTTAAAACTCGAGCGCGATTGCGGACGCATCAACACCAATATCAAAGCCGAAATAGCAATCAATCTTAATGCGATTAAACTATGTCTTAAATATTGTTTCGCTGATGGCTTAACATTTTCAAAACCCTCTAACGACGATGTTCTCAACTCCGCATTATAAACCTTGTTTTTTAAAACGTACCAAACAATAATTAATGGAACAACCAAAAATAGCCATTCCAAATCCTTATTCCCAAAAGTTATATCGTTAAAAAAATCAAACATCTAATAATAAATTCTAAATCTTAAACTCTAAATTCTATCTCAAAAACTCCTAACTCCCTACTCCCGTCTCCACATTTTTAACAGCTTCATCCCTCTTCGTTCCATTCACAAAATCATAAGTACTTGCCATACTCATTTCATTTTCTATTGATGTCGGTTGCTCTTTTGCAAACTTCACCAAATCCGATAAAATCAATACTTGTTTTAATTTCGATTTGCTCTCTTCATCTATCGCCACATTTCTGAAACCATATAAAATTTCATCTGTCGTTTGTTCCAATGCCTGTATTTTAAACCTATTCTCAATATATTCTCGCACAATATCTGTCAACGAACTATAATACAATTTCAACTTTCCTTCCTGCCAAAGTTTTTCTGTTTTTAATTTTTCTAACTTTTCATAAGCAATAACGTGCGCAGGTATTTTCGGTTTCTCCACCTCAATAAATATTGGTTTCGCTCTCAAATATCTTCTCGCTAATAATATAATTATTATCGTCAGCACCAACAAACCAACTAACAACCACACCACCCACATATTATCTTTCAACCAATCCAACCAGTTATATGTTTCCGCAAATGGTGCTTTTATATCTTTTATCGCAAGTGTTGTATCCACCGCCATTCCGCCAACGTGCAACAAAAGTGGCTCCGTAAAAATCCCGTTCGTATCGCTGTTTACAATAAATTTAAATGGTGGTATCGCCCAATATCCCGAATCAAACGAAGTAATTAAAAGCGTTTTTGTTTGTATAAACTCAACAGGATTTTTTTTATCAGTAATAATAGTATCCAACTTCCCCACACTTACCACCTCCACTTCTTTCCTAAGCGTATCCCCTATTTCAGCCCATCCTATTTTTATATGTTTACCATTATCGGTTTTATATTTTACACTAAGTTTTAATTTTACCTGCTGCCCAATCTTAATAACATTGCTATCAAGTGTCGCAGTTGCTTTCACATCTTGTGAATAAGAAGAAAATGAAACACAAAGCAATCCACACAACAAAACCGCTGTATAAATAAACCTTCTATTTCTCATTTTAAATTCCATTTCTCTATCCGTAATCTTTCGTTATCCCTACTCTTTATCCTTTTAAATCCGCCCAATCTGCGTCATCCGCGTTCCTTTTTCCATTTCACACATTCATAATTCATAACTCATAATTCATAACTACCATCCTATCTCCTCTTAAACAAATTCGTCAACGGCTGCACATACGATTCAGCAGTATTAATATTCGCCGTATCCACACCGCTTTTATTAAACATCTCCTTCAACTTCGCTTCTCTTCTTTTTGCTGAAGCAATAAAATTAGTACGCACTTTTTTATCTCCCGTATCAATCCATTTTACCGTTCCCGTTTCAGCATCCATAAATTTCACTAACCCAACATTCGGCAACTCCTGTTCGCGTTTATCATAAATTCGTAGCGCAACCAAATCGTGTTTCTTATTCGCAATTTTCAACGCATCCGTAAA
>CAILDT010000405.1 GCA_903833025.1 uncultured Bacteroidota bacterium
TCATTTGTCCGAACATACCGGTATTGTGAATGTCCAATATCGCGACCATAAAATCATTGAAGTTGGACTCCGTTTAGCTAGAGGTGGTGCTTATTTAGTCAGCACAGAGAATGAAGCGCTTATTACCAATGTGAATAATATTTTCATTAGTAAAGAATGGGACTATAATTTAGTCGAAGAAATGAAATACAAACCCTTTTACGTCTATAAATGTTTCACCACGTTGCCGATTATTTACCTTTTACCCCAGAAATTAGTTGACTGGTTTGTCAGGAAACACACAACACGACCTTTTTACGAATATTATTTTGAACCGACTGGACAAACCGGTATGGTTTTTTTCCAGTTTATGGACGATGATTTTGATAAAGGTATGGAGACAAAAAAGGAAATAGAAAAAATATTCGAGAGAGCCCAAATTCTAATGTATATTTTAATTGCTTTAGGCATATTTTTGGCTTGCTCAACAACTACATTATTAGGATCTTACAAAAATTATATCGCCTTTATTATCCTCTTGTTTTGGGCAACACGCTTCTTAAATCCTATTACGGCAAACTATAATTTATACAAGGCACAAAAACAAAGCATCTTTGGAGGTGGGCCATCAAAAGATACGAAGGAGGAGATTGAGACGTTCGATGGGGGCTCTGCCCCTAACCCCATTTTTTAAGGTACTCTTGTAAACAGATTTAACCGAGCTGCGGGGATGAGGGCTTGCGAAGCTGTTTGTTCAATCTCCATTGAACAGCTTATTCATATTCATCACCTCCGGTTTATCCTCTTCATGTTGGAATAATTTATAGAGCAAAGCATTATCGCGAAAACGCACGGTATAATCTTGCTGTAATTTATTGCGACCAACACGACCCATGGCTTGGATACATTTCTCCTGACTCATATTCATCAGATCTTTTCCTATATAGCCATGACATAGCTGGTAATTGGTGCCGTAGATATAATCGGTAGAAGCAATAATCATATAGAGCTTATGTTCTTGCGCCAATTGTTTCATCAGCTCTACATAACGAGTACTTTTGTGTGCAGCAAAGACGCCAATACCCATCATCAAGAGCAGTTTCCAATAATCGTCAATATCGGTTATCTGCATAATTTGCTCGACGATATGTTCGGAGACATTACATGTAAACGCATTATTACTTGCATTTATTTTACTTGCCGCATACTTATACAAATGGTCTCGAGTATTCGGCACATAGATAGGATTTAAAATTACTAGTTTCATCGCCACACTCATTTCTTCTATTTGCTGTTTGAGTTGTTTCATTTCTGGCGAGACACGGTCTTCTTTCTGTGATTTATTATCTTTTTTGCTCTTGCCGCCGTCTTTATCTCTTTTACCTTTATCCGGCACTGCCGTACCGTCTTCATACGCTTTGGTCATATCATTAATTTTCTCATTCAGCAGTCGATTATACTGGATTTTCTCCATAATATTCTTCGTGACATAATCCGGAATATTAGCGCTTTGGATATAGAATTGAGCAACTTTATTCACATCATCTGCCAAGAAAATCGTCGGACCGTCCGTCAAGGTATAAGCATCCGTCGTTACAATATTGACATTTGATTCATACCGTTTCTTCCGACAATCCTCCAAGGTTTTATTCAAGGCTGGCCATGCACTCGGTTGTAAATTATTCAATAATTCTAAATAAAACATTTTAATATTATACATGGTAAGGCTTTCTAGGTCGGTAAAATTATTACCTACGCGGTAGCGGTCACAATATATAATATTTTCGCCTAAATTTTCTTTGTTTTCCACAACGAAGATAAATTGTATCGCCTCTTGCAAATCAATATACCGCATCAAGGTTTTATACTCTTGGCAATGTTTGACAACCGCTTTGGTTTTTGTATAATCCGAAAACAAATAGTGCGGCATTTCTACGAAACCTTCACGATTGATTAGCGGTATCGTTTTCTTACAGTCATAGCTGACTATTTCATTTATGCTTACATCATTAAACCGTCCGCAGAAATCGGTAATGGTCTCGCCAATCTCATGACGTTGCGGCAGCGTGGCTGAAGACAATACTATATTGGGTATTAGATTGTTTTGCCAATTGCGTTGGATAATTGCATGTAATTCGTGCTCCGGATAATCCATCGTTATAGTCGGTTCATCCCAGTACAATATAATATTATCTTTCGGATTAAATGCGAGCATATAAAGCATGGCCGGCAAATACGATTGCACGTCACTAATAATAATTTCTACTTTTTCGCCTTCCGAATTATCCACTTTGCCTATTCCGCCACTTTTTTTATTGATAGTATATTCTTTGGCAGCATAATAGTGTAAGCGAATATCTTCCGCATCTTTGCAACCAAACGCAAAGGCAATTTTTTTCCGCATGGTTATAGCGGCTTTTGCCAACGCTAGACCGACATGTCTTGCCGCACAAACGAAGATGACTCGGAATTTCTCCGATAACCCCAGTGGTGACATCGTCTTACCTGTTCCGGTAGGCGCAATGTAAA
>CAILDT010000406.1 GCA_903833025.1 uncultured Bacteroidota bacterium
ATAAAAAATGATTTATATTCTATATTAGAACCCAACAGAAGAGATATTATTGTATCAGCAAAAGCAGTTTTGCGATTAACAAGGAATGAAAACATTGCTGCCAAAAAACAATTATCCGATTGGTTAAGCGAATCTAAATTAGCAAACCACGACCGCTATAGTTCTTATCTGCAAAGCGAGTCGGAGTACAGTGCATTAAAAGTAAAACAAGTAAAAGCAGCATTTGAAGGAGAAGAAAAAATAGTGGATGGCAGAGAATTGTTAAGGGAAAACTTTGATGTTATACTTTCTAAATATCCTGAAGTAGTAATATTTGGTGAAGATTCGGGAAAGATAGGAGGAGTGAATCAAGGGCTGGAAGGGTTGCAATTAAAGTACGGAGAGCATAGAGTATTTGATACAGGAATAAGAGAAGCAACAATAATGGGGCAAGCAATAGGACTTGCAATGCGCGGAATAAGACCTATTGCAGAGATTCAATATTTAGATTATTTATTATATGCCTTGCAAATAATGAGTGATGATTTAGCAACAGTTCAATACAGAACTAAGGGCGCACAAAAATCTCCTGTCATTATTCGTACACGAGGGCATCGTTTGGAAGGTATCTGGCATAGCGGTTCTCCGATGGGTATGATTATTAATTCACTAAGAGGAATTCACGTTTGTGTACCACGCAATATGCAAAAGGCAGCAGGATTTTATAATACGTTGTTAGCTGCGGACGAACCTGCATTGGTTATAGAACCTTTGAATGGCTATCGTTTAAAGGAAAAGCAACCATCTAATTTGGGAGACTATAAAACACCGTTAGGTGTTGTAGAAACTATTAATGAAGGAACGGATATTACTTTAGTAACGTATGGTTCGTGTTGCAGAATAGCTATGGAAGCAGTTAAAATGCTGGCAGAAGCAAATATTTCTGTTGAAGTAATTGATGTACAAACATTACTTCCTTTCGATATTAATCAATCGATAGTTGAGTCGGTAAAGAAAACAAATCGTTTGGTTGTATTAGATGAAGATGTGCCTGGAGGAGCTTCTGCATATATCTTACAGAAAGTTTTAGAAGAACAAAAAGCATACAAGTATTTAGATTCTGAACCAACAACAATAACAGCAAAAGACCATCGCCCAGCTTATGGAAGTGATGGAGATTACTTTTCGAAGCCAAGTGCCGATGATGTATTTGATGTTATTTATGAGTTGATGCAGGAAACGAATCCAAATAAGTTTCCAGGGATTTATTAAGAATATCCTTCAGTGAAAACCACCACCGAATCTTCTTCCAAATACAACTCACTTGAAAAAATGAGTGTAAGGGAATTGCTTTCCAATATTAATAAAGAAGATAAAACTGTTCCTGTTGCAATAGAAAAAGTAATTCCTAAAATAGAAAAACTTGTTACTGTTATAGTTAAACAAATGAAGCAAGGCGGACGGTTGTTTTATATTGGTGCAGGCACAAGCGGAAGATTAGGAATTGTAGATGCCAGCGAATGCCCACCAACTTATGGTGTTCCACAAGGATTGGTAATAGGTTTAATTGCAGGAGGCGACAAAGCAATTCGTAAAGCAGTTGAATTTGCTGAAGATGATAAAGAACAAGGTTGGAAAGATTTGCTTCAACATAAAATCAATTCAACGGATATTGTTATAGGTATTGCAGCATCAGGTGCTACACCTTATGTTGTTGGTGCTTTAGAACACTGTAATAAAAATAATATTACCACTGCTTGTATAGTTTGCAACAAAGGAAGTAATGTTGCTAAAGTTGCTAAACATAAAATTGAAGTGGTTGTAGGTTCCGAATTTGTTACAGGAAGTACAAGAATGAAATCGGGTACAGCACAAAAATTAATCCTTAATATGATTTCTACGTCTGTTATGATAAAACTCGGAAGAGTAAAAGGAAATAAAATGGTGGATATGCAATTGAGCAATAATAAACTTGTTGACAGAGGAACAAAAATGATTGCGGATGAAATAAATGTTTCTTATAAAAAAGCAAACGAACTATTATTAAAGTACGGAAGCGTAAGAAAAGCAGTAGATTCAATAAAGA
>CAILDT010000407.1 GCA_903833025.1 uncultured Bacteroidota bacterium
CATAACCCAATCAATTGAATGTTTGCGATAAGATGGCTGTAGCAATTGAAAATAGTCCCACGCCTTTTTATTGGCTTTAAATTTTTTCTCAAATGTGGACGAAAGTTTTACAGCTTCCCTTTCGTAAGTATATATTTTTGACTTATGTTCTTTCCTTAATTTAAAACTTGCAAGTCCTGCCGCCTGCATTAGTCCTTGTTTTGTTAGTTCTTCTACTTTTTTGATGTTGACTGCACTCCATATACTTGTTGGTTTCCGGGGTGTAAACCTAATAAAGTAGCTATCTTTATCAATCGATTTGCGAATCCCATCAATCCAACCGAAACAAATGGCTTGGTCAACCGATTGGCTCCAAGTCATACTCGGCTTGCCGCTGGTTACTTTGTAAAAGCCAACAATTAATTCAGCCGTTTTGCTGTGATTTTTTTCCAACCACTTTCTGAAATCCGATTGTGTCGGAAAAAATGTTGGGGTAATTTCTAAATTCATTTTTAAAGAAGTTTTTTTATTTTATTCGGCAAAGTTAATTTCTGGAAGTTCCACGTTAAGCTTAGCGGGACGAACGCCAAACTCCTATATGTTTTTATTTTATACCCGATACTTAACAGGGATTTATGTTATTTCTAATTTAATATTTTAAATAATGGTTGCTCAAAGGTATCTTTTTTGCAAGAATAAATATAAACGAAGTACTTCTATTTCAAAAAACAAGACGAAAAGTTGCTAAAAACTAGTTCCTTTTCGTCGCAACTTGTATAGTTTTTGTCAGCCACTATACAAGTATCTTCAGCCACTATACAAATTTCGTCAGCCACTATCCTAATTTCATCAGCCACTATCCTAATTTGTATAGCCACTATCCCAATTTCATCAGCCACTATACAAATATCTTCAGCCATTATACAAGTGTGGAGAGATAAAATACCTTTTTTGTCAGTTTTTAACCTTCAATTATTAGCATTTAACTCAAGTTGTTAGTTTTATATTATGGCTTTAAAGTCTCATAGGGACATAACATACTGCCGAAATATAAACGAACAATCATACTACGTTTTGTTAGTTTATGAGCAACTAAACTAACTTTAAGAACAGTGAAACTTATATCTATATTTGTAAGCAAATAAAACCAATGAAAAAACACTTCTTTCTACTTATATATAGTATAGCTTTTCACTTGATATCTTTTTCTCAACTACCAAGTTGGGATTGGGCGAAAGGGGTTACCAATGGCAAAAAAGATTACGGCAATGCTGTAACCATCACATCAAACAATAAAGTTTATTGTGTAGGGCAGTTTAATAGTCCTGTGCTTTCGTTTAGCCCTATTTTGCTTGCCAACTACGATACTTATTATGAAAATGATGATATGTTTATAGTTTGTTATACTACTTCGGGTGAAGTGATTTGGGCGAAGAGCATTGGCGGCAGCGGCGATGATGTTGCAAAAAGCATTACTTCGGATAAAGTAGGCAACATTTATATTGCAGGATATTTTACAAGTGCTAAAATTGGTTTTGGTAAAGATACCTTATATAATAGTGGGCAATCGGGCACCAATGATGGGTTTATAGCAAAGTATAATAGTAGGGGAGAGGAGCTATGGGCGAAAGAAATAGGTGGTACGCATGACGATAAAGCCAATAGTATAACTGTGGATAAAGATGCTAACGTATATGTTACTGGTAGTTTTTTTAGCTGGAAATTAATTCTCCAAAAAGGTGATACATTAAAAAATACAGGAGACCAATCAGGCAGTTCGCCCGATATTTTTATTGCTAAATATACTACCGATGGCAACTGTGTATGGTCGAAATGTATTGATGGCGATAAATACGATTATGGATATGGAATAACTACCGACAGCAAAAATAATGTGTTTGTAACTGGCGGCACGTATAGTTCCGAGCTTCGTTTCGATTCGGTAACTATCACTACATCTAAAACCGAAATAGATTATGAAAATGAATGGCGGACAACAAAACCAACTTATATGCTGGTAACTGATGCAGGAAAAATGATAGATACAACAGGAATGAAAACGAATAAAAATAACAGCAATAAATACGCTGTTGTTATGCCTCCAAAACGCCCAACTGTTGAAAAAATATTTCTCGCCAAGTACTCCAACAAAGGTAAATTAATGTGGGCTGAAAGTGTTGGTGGTAGTGATGATGAAGAAGGTAGTGCCATTACTACCGACAAAAACAATAACCTTTTTATCACCGGAAAGTTTCAAAGTTCGAGCATTACTTTAGATAGTACAACGATGGACAATAAAGGAAGCAACGATATTTTTATTGCGAAATATACCAACGATGGTAAAACGCTGTGGGCAAAAAGTGTGGGCGGAATAGCCGACGATAGAGGCAATGCAATAGTTACTGATTCGCTTGGCAATGCTTATATAACTGGTTGGTTTGGTAGCCCAAAGGCAGTGTTCGGAAAATGTATTCAAACAAATTCGGGAGGAAAAGACTATACCGATTTGTTTATTGCCAAATACGATGCGCTCGGAAATGCGCTATGGGCAGAGAATGCAAAAGGAAACGACAGCGAATGGAGCAATGGAGTGGCGATAGATAAACAAGGAAACATATATTTAACAGGCGGTTTCGATAGTGCTGAAATGTGGTTTGGAAACTCAAAACTTATCAA
>CAILDT010000408.1 GCA_903833025.1 uncultured Bacteroidota bacterium
ACTGGTTCTGTGGGAAAATCTTTCTTTTTCAAACAAGAAAAATTAATGGTGCAGATAAACAAAACAAAGAAAAATAAATAAATAAACCGTTTCATCTTTTTAAATTGGAATATAAAGGTAGTAAATATTTTTCTATCAAAATAAAGAATATGAAACTAATCTTTTTTAGTAGGTTTGTAAAAACAAATTGTAATGTTGCTTTGTTGTTGAATTACTAAACTATGAAACCAGATATCGATAGAATATTTACAATTACTTCTCCTTCCGAATTCAAACAGTTGGCATTAGATGTATTCCGATTTCAGGCGAGCAAAAATGAGGTGTATAAACAATACGTTACTGCCCTTAAAATTAATATTGATACTGTTAATGACATAAAACAAATCCCTTTTTTACCCATTGAGTTTTTTAAAACACATAAAATAACAACAGCGTCAGCGAACAACATCAGCGAACAACTATTTACCAGTAGCGGAACTACGGGAACAATTCAAAGCAAACATTATGTAAATGATGTTTCTATTTATGAAAAAAGTTATTTAAAAGCATTTGAATTGTTTTATGGAAACGTACAAGATTATTGTATTCTGGCATTGCTTCCATCTTATCTGGAACGAGATGGCTCATCGCTTATTTATATGGTGGATGATTTAATTAATAAAAGTAAACACCCTGAAAGTGGATTTTATCTTAACAATTATGATGAGTTAATTAGCAAGATAAATAAGCTCGAACAACAAAAACAAAAAACTATTTTGATAGGTGTTACTTATGCTTTGTTAGATTTAACAGAGAAGCAAAACTTCAACTTGAAACATACTATCATAATGGAAACAGGTGGTATGAAGGGAAAAAGAAAAGAAATGGTAAGAGAAGAATTACATACTATTTTATGCAAAGGGTTTGGAGTAAATGTTATCCATAGCGAATACGGAATGACGGAACTTTTATCGCAAGCATATTCAAAAGGGAATGGAATATTTAATTGTCCGCCTTGGATGCAAGTATTAATAAGAGATACCAACGACCCATTTACTTTTTTACCCTACAATAAAACAGGTGGAATAAATGTAATTGACTTAGCTAATATTAATTCCTGTTCGTTTATTGCTACACAAGATTTAGGTAAAATGTTTCCTGATAATTCTTTTGAAGTACTCGGACGCTATGATAACAGCGATATAAGAGGATGCAATTTGTTAGTTGAATAAACTAACTTACTTTTATCAAATAATAATTCTTCTTCCCTTTTTGAACAAGAATATATTTATTATTAATAAGATGTTCCATAGTAACTTTCATATCCACACTTTCCACTTTTGTTTTATTTATAGAAACTCCTCCTCCTTGTATCATCTTACGGGCTTCGCCTTTTGAAGGAAAGATGTTTGTTTTTTCAGTAATAAAATTAATAATATCAATTCCAGTTTCTAATTCCGATTTTGGTATTTCAAATTGTTCCACACCTTCAAACACAGAAAGGAAATCTTCTTCTGATAACTTTTGTAAACTCTCTGCAGTTCCTTTTCCGAAAAGTATTTCGGATGCTTCTGTTGCTGCATTATAATCTTCTTCCGAATGAACTCTTATCGTAATATCTTTTGCCAAAGCTTTTTGTAATACCCTTAAATGAGGGGCTGTATTGTGCTCTGCTTCCAGTTTTTCTATTTCTTCTTTAGTAAATAAAGTAAATATTCTGATATACGTTTTTGCATCCTCATCACTTGCATTTAACCAAAACTGGTAAAATTTATAAGGAGATGTTTTTGTTTTATCTAACCAAATATTACCTGTTTCTGTTTTACCAAACTTAGTTCCGTCAGCTTTTTTAATTAAGGGTGTTGTCAATGCAAATGCTTCCCCTCCCGATTTACGTCTTATTAATTCTGTCCCAGTTAAAATATTTCCCCATTGGTCGGAGCCCCCCATTTGAAGTTGTATGTTTTTGTTTTTCCAGAGGTAATAAAAATCGTAGCCTTGAATTAATTGGTAGCTGAACTCAGTAAAACTCATCCCCTTTTCTAAACGGTTCTTTACCGAATCTTTCGCCATCATATAATTTACGCTGATATGTTTTCCTATATCACGAATAAATTCCAGCAGCGTAAATTCTTTAAACCAATCATAATTATTAACTATTTCTGCTGAATTTGCACCACAATTAAAATCAAGAAATTTTTCCAATTGCTTTTTCTGACAAGCGACATTGTAATTTAAAGTAGCTTCGTCCAAAAGATTTCTTTCCGCTGATTTGCCTGAAGGGTCGCCAACCATACCAGTAGCACCGCCAACCAAAGCTATTGGCTTGTGTCCTGCCTTTTGAAAGTGAAGTAACATCATTACCGGAACCATATTTCCAATACCAAGCGAATCTGCAGTAGGGTCGAAACCGATATAACCCGCCACCATTTGTTTATTCAATAACTCTTCTGTGCCCGGCATAATATCCTGTACCATACCACGCCACTTTAATTCTTCTACAAAATTCTTTATCATATTATTTTTATTGGAGGTGCAAATGTAGGGATTGTAAATCATAAAAAAACCAACCTTAATTAAGATTGGTTTTTTATAAAGATTAAGAACGAATTCTTACTCTTTTAAATTAGCAGTAAAATATTCTCTGTTCATTCGTGCAATATTTTCCAACGAAATCCCTTTAGGGCATTCCACTTCGCAAGCACCTGTATTACTACAATTTCCAAAACCTTCCTCATCCATTTGTGCAACCATATTTTTAACACGGGCAGTTGCTTCCACCCTACCTTGCGGCAATAAAGCCAGTTGCGAAACTTTTGCAGAAACAAACAACATAGCCGAAGAATTTTTGCAAGTTGCCACACAAGCCCCACAACCAATACAAGCAGCAGCATTAAACGAAGCGTCTGCATCTGGTTTTGGAATAGGAATATTATTTGCATCCTGTGCATTGCCTGTATTAACAGATATAAAACCACCTTTGGAAATAATTCTGTCGAATGCAGAACGGTCAACAGTTAAATCTTTTATAACTGGAAAAGCGGCTGCCCTCCAAGGTTCTACAACTATTGTATCGCCGTCTTTAAACGAACGCATATGTAACTGGCAGGTAGTTACTCCTCGTTTTGGTCCGTGTGGACGACCATTAATAAACATACTGCACATACCGCAAATGCCTTCTCGACAATCGTGGTCAAACGCAATTGGTTCTTCGCCCTTAGTAATTAACTGTTCATTTAAAACATCAAACATCTCCAGAAAAGACATATCAGGAGAAATATCTTTTACAGGATAAGTAACCAATTTACCTGTTGCTTTGTCGTTTTTCTGACGCCAAACTTTTAGCGTTAAATTCATATTTTTCATAAGCGAATAGTTAATAGGAAATAGTTAAAAGACTATGTGTTCCCAGTTATTTCAATTTTTTGTTGTATGCTTTTAATTAATCCTTGAAGAATTCTTCCTACCTCTTCAATTCCTTTTGAAATCAATAAATATATATCTTCATTAATGTATTTTAGATTCTTGGAAATTAAAATCAATGTCTCAACTTCCATTAAAGAACCTCTTGATATTCTTAAAAACTGTAAATAATTTTTTGAAGATTCTCTTCCCCAACCTTCAGCAATATTAGAAGGAATGGAAACAACAGCACGATTTAATTGATTTACTATTCCAAATTTTTCTTCCATAGGGAAATTTCTTGTTATAGTATAAATTTCAGTAACAAGAAGAATTGCCTTTTGCCAAACAATTAAATCTTTATATGTACTTATTTTGTTACTCACGTCTATTGCCTATTAACTATTCGCTATTGCCTACTTGTAACTTCTTTGACTTGGATGCACCACATCAAAAACTAATTCTTCTTTATGTAATTCGTAATTATTATTTCCTTTGTTTTCCCAAGCAGCAACATAAGAATATTTATCATCATCGCGTTTTGCTTCACCATCTTCTGTTTGCGAT
This sequence comes from uncultured Bacteroidota bacterium, assembly GCA_903833025.1. GTDB lineage: Bacteria > Bacteroidota > Bacteroidia > 2-12-FULL-35-15 > 2-12-FULL-35-15 > 2-12-FULL-35-15. Next base: position 3,949 of record CAILDT010000408.1, read on the forward strand.
TCTTCACGGAAATGCCCACCACAACTTTCATTTCTATTCAACGCATCCATACACATCAATTCTCCCAACTCAAGGAAATCAGCTACTCTACCTGCTTTCTCCAATTCGGGATTAAACTCATCAGCCGAACCTGTTACACGTACATCTTTCCAAAACTCTTCTCTTAATGTTTTTATTTCTTCAATTGCTTCTTTCAAACCAGTTGCATTTCTTGCCATTCCGCACTTGTTCCACATTATTTTTCCTAATGCTTTATGGAAATGGTCAACTGATTTAGTTCCTTTAATGGCGAATAATTTATCAATGATTGCCTGCGCATCTTTTTCAGCGTTAACAAATGCTTCGTGCGTTGTCGGTATTGCTTTCACACTTATTTCTTTTGATAAATATGAACCAAGAGTATATGGAATTACAAAATAACCATCGGCTAAACCTTGCATTAATGCAGATGCTCCAAGGCGATTAGCTCCGTGATCAGAGAAATTAGCTTCGCCTAATGCGTACAATCCGGGTACGGTAGTCATTAAATTATAATCAACCCATAAACCACCCATTGTATAATGCACAGCAGGGTATATTCGCATCGGTAATTCATAAGGATTCTCGCCAGTAATCTGCTCATACATTTCAAATAAATTACCATACTTTTCTTCTACCACTTCCTTTCCAAATTTCTTTAATTGTTCGGCAGTAGGATTGTGAATGCCAGATTTAACAGCTTGTGTATGTCCGTAACGAGCAATAGCCGCTTTGAAATCCAGATATACCGCCATCTTTGAAGTACCTACTCCGTAACCCGCATCACATCTTTCTTTCGCAGCACGTGAAGCCACATCTCTTGGAACAAGGTTTCCGAATGCAGGATATCTTCTTTCTAAGTAATAATCTCTTTCTTCCTCAGGAATTTCATTTGCTTTGCGAGTATCGCCTTGTTGTTTCGGCACCCATATTCGTCCATCATTTCGCAACGATTCACTCATCAACGTTAATTTAGATTGATGGTCGCCAGAAACGGGAATACAAGTAGGGTGAATTTGAGTAAAGCAAGGATTACCAAAGAACGCTCCTTTTTTATGTGCTTTCCAGGCGGCAGTAACATTACTTCCCATCGCATTTGTAGAAAGATAAAACACATTACCATAACCACCTGTACACAACAAAACTGCGTGTCCAAAATGACGTTCCAGTTTACCAGAGATTAAATCTCTCGCAATAATACCTCTTGCCTTCCCTTCAATAGTAACTACTTCCAGCATTTCGTGACGAGCAAACATTTCTACAGTTCCTAAACCAACCTGACGTTGCAATGCGCTATAAGCCCCAAGTAATAATTGTTGTCCTGTTTGTCCTGCCGCATAGAATGTACGTTGTACTTGTGTTCCACCAAAAGAACGGTTGCTTAACATACCTCCATATTCTCTTGCAAGTGGCACTCCTTGTGCCACACATTGGTCAATAATATTTGCACTCACAGAAGCTAATCTATATACATTTGCTTCTCTTGCTCTGTAATCACCACCTTTAACGGTATCATAAAACAAACGAAATGTACTATCACCATCATTCTGATAATTTTTTGCTGCATTAATACCGCCTTGTGCAGCAATAGAATGTGCCCTTCGTGCAGAATCCTGAAAACAAAAACATTTTACTTTATAACCCATCTCCGCTAAAGATGCAGCTGCAGAAGCACCTGCAAGTCCTGAACCTACAACAATTACTTCTAAACTTCTTTTATTTGCAGGGTTAACCAAAGCAACAGTGGATTTATATTTCTCCCACTTTTCTTCCAGTTTTCCTTCAGGTATTTTACTATCTAATTTTGACATATCTTTATTTTATTAAACCCATTAATATTGAAATTGGCATAGCTGCGAAAATAATGCTGATGATTATTGAGAACCAAAAACCAACTGCTTTTATAAGTGGTGTATATTTAGGATGATTTAAACCTAATGTTTGAAACGATGATTGGAAGCCGTGAAGCAAATGATAACACAATGAAATTACTCCTAAAACATAAATAACTACCACCCACCAAATATGAAATACTTCTTGCATTACTGCATACAGGTTTTCGTTTCCGTTAGCATCTGTGCCGGGCAAACCCGTAAAGCGCGACTTTACCCAAAAGTTTGCAAGATGTATAATTAAGAACATTAATAATAAACTTCCTAAAATACCCATTGAGCGAGAATACCATTTACTGTTGGCAGCACCATTGTTTACAGCATATTTAACAGGGCGAGCTTTATTGTTTTGTAACGTAAGTAATAATGCCTGAACCATATGCAATACAAGACCGGCAAAGAGAACATATTCCATTACTTTAATAATAGGATTGGTAGCCATAAACTTTGCTCCTTCGTTAAATAGTAGTCCGCCATCATTAAAGAAAATAAATGAATTAAGAAAGCAATGAACAACTAAAAAAGAAATAAGAAACAGACCAGTTAAGCCCATTAATAACTTCTTGCCAAGTGATGATTGTAAAAATTTACCGGTGGTTGTACTCATAATTATTTGTTATGTTTTGGTTCGGGGTATTTAATTTTGCGATACAAATGTATAATTCCAAAAGGTTTCTGGCAAGTAAATTCTTATTATAAACCTTAAAAAGGCACTTTGCCACAAAATTGTGCTGGGAAGCTTCGTTTTCTGAAAAGGAAGGAACATTTTGCCAAAAGGAAGGAACATTTTACTAAAAGGAAGGAACATTTCATCAAAAGGAAGGAACATTGCAAGTGTTGGGAAGGAACATTTTGCCTAAAGGAAGGAACATTTTGGTAAAAGGAAGGAACATTTCATCAAAAGGAAGGAACATTTCAAGTGCTAGGAAGGAACATTTTGCCAAAAGGAAGGAACATTACATAAAAAGGAAGGAACATTGCATCAAAAGGAAGGAACATTGCAGGAAAACGAAGCTTCCCCGCAAAAACCTGTTTTTAAGCAGCGAAATTTTGAAAATTTGTTTGTGGAAGATATTATTCTTCAGCAAGAAGTTTTTCTACAAAACGTGTTGTCTCTTCTACTTGTTTCGTGTAGTTATCTCCTGTGGCAGGTCCGTAATAGCCAGTGTATATTTTCCTTACAACACCTTTCTTGTCTATATATATGGTGGTAGGAAACGCCATTACTTTATTAAGCATTGGCAATGCTTCTGATGCCTGTTGCGCCCCATTTTTCATTGTGATAAGAAAATCATACGAAGCAACATAGCGGTCTTTTAATCGTTTTACATTGGTAACTGCTTTATTAAAATCATCTGTGCGTTCAAAAGCAAGTGCTATTACTTCGAGTCCTTTTGCTGAATACCTTGCGTGAAATCCGGAAAGAAATTTTGTTTCGTCCACACAGTTAGGGCACCACGTTCCCATCAATTGGATAATCACTACTTTGTTTTTATATTTATCATCAGATAAAGAAACTTGTTTTCCTTCGAGGTTTTTAAAAGAGAAATCTATTTTAGAATAACCGGGTTTTAAATAAGTAAGTGAATCAGGGTTGCGCAATTGAAAATTCTCATTTCGTTTGGCAATCCATATTTCGTGAGAATGTTTCCCTGAATAGAAATGTCCATTAAGAATACTATCGTCTTTTACTTTTCCCGTAAATAGAAATGCGTGCGCACCATCAAAACAGGAAATTTGAAACCTTTTATCCTCATCAATTCTTCCTTCCAAATATCGATAATCACCTGTTTCTGTAGAAAATGTTCCGGTAATAACTTTATATAATTCTTCTTGGTTAAACATTCCAATCGCTTTATAGGCATCATTACTACCCGGATTGAAATCACACTCCCATTTGCCTTTTAAAGAAAAAGAAACTCTTTCAGAAAACATATCTTCGTTACCGCATCTTTTTCTAATTTGAACAGCCCTAAAGAGGATAATATTTTTATCTTTTCTATTGTGATTTATCCAAACACCTTTTAAAGTATCTCCATAACTTATCAATTTAAATTCCGAATCAAAAAGGGGCATTCTTATAAATACTGAATCCCCTTTAATGGCTATTTCGTTGGCGGTTATTTTTTCTTCAGCATTATTGAAAACGACAGAATATAAATCCAAATCATATTTCACTACAAAACTAAATGGTAATTCTGTGGAGTCGTTTAATTTTAAAACACTGCGCCAAGCTCCCACTCTTAGTTTGTTTTGTGCAAGGACACCATTAAAAAACAAAAGCGAAACAATTAATATTGCTCCGCTTTTAAATGTTCTTCTTTTATTTATCATTTATATATGAAAATTAATTCCTTGCGCTAATGGAAGTTGTGTTCCATAGTTAATAGTGTTTGTTTGTCGGCGCATATATGCTTTCCAAGCATCAGAGCCAGACTCGCGACCGCCACCTGTTTCTTTTTCTCCTCCAAATGCTCCACCTATTTCTGCGCCTGAAGTACCTATGTTTACATTTGCTATTCCGCAATCGGAACCTGATTGAGAAAGAAATAATTCCATTTCGCGCATATTGTTGGTGAAAATGGAAGAAGATAATCCTTGCGGCACACCGTTTTGCATTGCTATTGCTTCTTCAATAGTTTTATATTTCATTACATATAATATAGGAGCGAATGTTTCTTCCTGTACAATGTGGTAATCATTCTTTGCTTCTATGATGCAAGGTTTAACATAACAACCGCTTTCAAAACCTTCTCCTCTAACTACTCCACCTTCAACAATTATTTTTCCTCCTTCTTTCTTTGCTTTCTCAATTGCATTCAAATAATCTTCTGTAGCTTTTTTATCAATCAACGGACCAACGTGATTAGATGAATCTAAAGGGTTTCCTATCTTTAATTGACCGTATGCTTTTGTAAGCACATCAATTGTTTTATCATAAATACTTTCGTGAATAATTAATCTTCTTGTTGTAGTACATCTTTGTCCGGCTGTACCCACAGCACCAAACACAGCACCTGTTAATACCATTTTTAAATCGGCGTGTTCAGAAACAATAATTGCGTTGTTGCCACCTAATTCCAATATACTTCTTCCAAAGCGTTGCGATGTTGCAGCGGCAACTATCTTTCCTATTCGAGTAGAACCGGTAAAAGAAATCATTGGCACACGTTTATCATTGTTCATTAAATCGCCAACGGGATTGCCTATTAATACACAGCTTACACCTTCGGGTACATTGTTTTTCTTTAATACATCAGCAATAATATTCTGACAAGCTATTGCACATAGTGCGGTTTTAGAACTTGGTTTCCAAACACAAACATCTCCACATACCCAAGCTAAGGCAGCATTCCAACTCCATACTGCGACAGGGAAATTAAATGCAGAAATAATTCCTACAATTCCCAATGGATGCCATTGCTCATACATACGGTGCATTGGGCGTTCGCTGTGCATTGTTAAACCATATAACTGACGAGATAAACCAACGGCGAAATCACAGATGTCAATCATTTCCTGCACTTCTCCCAAACCTTCCTGCAAACTCTTTCCCATTTCGTAAGAAACTAATTTACCCAACGGTTCTTTGTATTCTCTTAGTTTATCTCCTATCTGACGAACTATTTCTCCGCGCTTTGGTGCTGGCATCATTCGCCAAACTTTAAATGCTTCTTCGGCAGTCTTCATTACGTGCTCGTAATCCGCAGGAGTGGCAGTGTTTATACTTCCTATTAAGTTTCCATCAACAGGCGAATACGAATCTATTTTTGCACCTGTGGTTTGTATGTGCTTTAATCCAGTGGAAGCACCGTAATTGTTTTGTTTTATTCCTAATGTTGTTAATACTTCTTCTATTCCGAAAGTATTTGCTGTTAATGTATCACTCATAATTGACTATTTTATTATTACTTTTTTTGTTTCTGTTATGTTATTATTATTTAATTTTAAAAGATAAGTACCTGCTGCAATGCCTGTTTTATCAATCAAAATAGAATGTTTTCCTTTCGATTGATTTTCATCTGCAATAGTTTTAACTAATTGTCCTTTGATATCAAACAATTGAATACTTGTTTTTCCATCATCATTTATTTTATAACTTACTACTGTTGTTTCGCCAATAGGATTAGGACTAACAGATAAATTAAAACTATTATTTGTTAGTTCATTTACACCCGCTACTGGTCCGAAATAATAATATTTAGTATTGTTTCCACCAGAGTTTGGTACCGCTAACGTATCTGTAGCAATGTTATAAAATATATCAGCAGGATGATTTAAGCCGCTTGAAATAACTGTTGTTGGCGAAGTAAACGTATTTGTAAACCGTGTTACTTTATTACCTGTCCAAGAGGAAATATAATAATTACCAGCACCATCTTTTGCAATTCCATCATTGTTGCCAAGCGTGGTAGCGGTGATAATTGCAGTGGTTGAATCCGCTAAATTAACACTCATTATAGGAGCATTTGCTCCCCAGTTAACAAACACACAACGGTTATTTGGTTGGTCATATATTATTCCATCGGGTGATAATGTTAAGCCAGTTACAAATATATTAAACTGGCGAGTAGCAGTATTGTAGCGGTATATTTTCATTGCAGAAAAATCGGTTGCAAATATATTACCAATGTTATCGTGTGTTATCCCGTTGAGGTAAGTTGCGCCAAAGTTTATACTTATAATAGAAGCACCTGTGTTTATATTATATAAATGTAAACTTGCGTTTTCGCAGGAATACAAAGTATCGTTCACAATTTCTAACCCTTGCGCTCCGTTTGCGCCTGTTGCAAAAACAGTTACTACACCAGTTTGACTATCGCGCGAAAGTATATTGCTGTACGTAGGATTTGAAATCAGCCAACGATTGTGTGCCACATCATACTCAATGCTTTCGGGCGCGCCGTACGTTTGTGCATACGTTATTGATGTAAACAATGCTGCTGATAATAATGTAATTAGTTTTTTCATATATATTTATTTTTAAGCTTTAGTTACTCTTTCTAACTCCATACCACATACAGAGCAGGTTCCTGGTCTGTCGTAGGTTTGTGCGTTGTTGCATTTCATCGGACAGGTATAAACATCTGTTTTTATTTCCGCAGGTGGTGTTTTCTCTGTTTTCTTTTCGTTGCTTCCGCAACTAATAATGGTAGTAGCAAATAGAAATAGAATGATTTGTTTTTTCATTTCTTATTTCGCGTTAGTAAATATTTGGTCGGCGTGTTGCCAATCTACTACATTCCAGAACGAATGAATATAATCTCCTCTTCTATTTTGATTCTTTAAATAGTAAGCGTGTTCCCATACATCTAACGCTAATACAGGTGTTCCTTTTATTTCAACACTATCTAATTTCATTAAAGGATTATCTTGATTAGCGGTTGAACACATAGAAAGCTTGCCTTTATTAGTTACTAACCACGCCCAACCGGAACCAAAACGTTTTGTTGCTACATCAGTAAATTGTTTTTTAAATTCTTCGAAAGAAGTAAAAGAAGCATTAATTGCTTCTGCTAATTTACCTGTAGGAATGCCACCAGCTTTAGGTTTCATTGCGCTCCAAAAGAAAGTATGATTATAATGTCCGCCTGCATTATTGCGTACTGCAATAGGCAGTTTATCAACCATTGCAAATATATCATCTAACGAAGAAATGTTTTTAACCACATTTGCATCCATCGCTGCTAATGCTTTATTAAGATTATCTACATACGCTTGATGATGTTTGCTATAATGTATTTCCATCGTCATCTTATCTATATGTGGCTCCAAGGCATCATATTCGTAAGGTAGTTTGGGCAGTACAAACTTTACATCCTCTGTTAAGATAGATTCTTTTTCGATAAACTCGGTTGCTGCCAAAGTTTTATTTACTATTGAAGTAGCAGCAATGGTGCCTAATGCAAGGGCTGCTGACTTTTTAATAAAATCTCTACGGTTGTTTTCCATTTTATACAAAATTTATTAATACCTGATTCTTTTCCACAGCCATTCCTTTCTTTACGTTTATTTTCTTTATCACTCCGTCGGTTGGCGATTTAATATTGTTCTCCATTTTCATTGCTTCTAATACTAATATGGCATCTCCTTTTTTCACTGTATCTCCTTCGGCTACTTTTATTTCTATTACTAAGCCGGGCATTGGTGCTTTTATTTCGTTTACTTTTTTAGATGCCATATCATCCAATCCTAAGCTTTTCAATAGCTCATCAAACTTATCTTTCACCGCCAGCTGATAGTTATTTCCGTTAACAGAAATGGTAAATGTTTTTTCTTTTACATC
>CAILDT010000409.1 GCA_903833025.1 uncultured Bacteroidota bacterium
CCGATCTCATTCGATTATATAATCGAAATTAAAAGTACGTTGCAATCTTTTGCGCTGTATTACTGCATTATCAAAAGGGGAAAGCAAATGAATACTGCTTTTTGGTTTTATATTTTCAATTGATTTTAGTTGTTGTTCTGTTGTAATAAACAAACTGTTTTCTGCTGCTTCTAAATTTACTTCTATTAATTCTCCTTCTTTGAGCAAATGTTTTAATGATTTATTTATAGAAGTTTTCAGCCCTTTGCGCAAATAAGAAATTTCATTTTCGTTTACCATTCCGTACTGTTGTATTGCTCGTTTTATTATATGTTGGGTATGTTCTTTTTCAGATGGGAAAGAGGTATCAATGTTTTTCGGTAGTACTCTTTCTGTTAAATTATATACTTTTTGAAATCCTTGTCGCTTTTCAACCATTAATTTACCTTCCATAAAAAGTTGTTCCAAAGCACGTTTTGCGGGTTTCCAGTTCCACATTCCGGGGCGTTTTTGGTTGTCTTCAAAATCTTTGGATTGTAATGCGCCTTCTGCTTTTATTTTATCGAGTACGTATTTGTTCATCTTTTTATCTTGATTGAACCAATGTGATTTGCCGTCGGAATATGCTTTTTTTAAGGGCAAAGAAAAGCGGTAATCGCTCATCGGGAGGTAGGATGCGGCGTGGCTCCAGTATTCGAAAATGGTTTTGTCGGTTTCTAAGAGTTGATTCAAATAGGTTTCTTTGTAATTTGGCTGGCGGCTCCAAAGGGTGTGATGGTGAGCACGGGCGACTACTGCTAAGGTGTCTATTTGTATGTATCCTAAATGTTGGATGGTGGCGAGGGTTGCTTTTTTGCCTTTTGCGAAATCTGGTTTTAATAATTGTTGGCTGTTTAATAAAAGTAGTTTTGCTTGGTGGGGCGATATGGTTTTGTTTTGTTTTTTCATCTATTATATAGGAGGAGCGAAAGTAGAAATTTTAGTAGAATTAATCTTAAATTCGTGTTATTTTGTTATTTATTCGACGAATGATTAAAAAGTGATTACGAATGGCTTAAAAGTGTATGAGTTTGAGGTGAGCCACTTTCCAGAATTTGATTGACACCTTGCGTTTTTTGATTGGCACCTTGCGTATTTTGGTTGACACTTTGTGTTTTTTGATTTACACTCTGCGTTTTTGGGTTGACACCTTGTGTTTTTTGACTTGCACTTTGGTGCGACCACCCCCCAGCCCCCTCCTTGAAGAAAGGAGGGGGTGAAGTTTCGTAAAAAGTGAGAATGTTTAAAATTGGCGATGAAGATAAAAAACGAGCATACGACACACCGACTGCCGGAGGCGCACATAGTACTTCACATTTGGTGTTTCATTTCGCGAAGCGGGAAAAAAAGGGGGTGATATTCTGAAAACTTGTCTATATTTGAACCGCATAAAATAAATGGTCCATAAACATTAATCAATAATAAATAAAAGCATGGCAAATCTTTGGGTAAAAAAATCGATTTCAGGATTACAAAATGAAGCAGCAGAAGAGCAAGGAAGTTTAAAGCGAACTCTTGGCGCGAGGTCGCTGGTGGCACTTGGTATAGGGGCAATTATAGGTGCTGGATTATTTTCAATAACCGGGGGTGCGGCTGCAAATAATGCGGGACCAGCCGTAACAATTTCATTTGTTATTGCAGCTGTTGCCTGTGCTTTTGCAGGTTTATGTTATGCCGAATTTGCTTCTATGATACCTGTTGCAGGTAGTGCCTATACATATTCGTATGCAACCTTAGGCGAATTTATTGCCTGGATAATCGGATGGGATTTAGTACTCGAATATGCTGTAGGTGCGGCAACTGTTTCAATTTCATGGTCGCGTTATTTTGTAAAATTTTTAGGATATTATGATATTCATCTTCCTCCAGGTATGACTATGTCTCCTTTCGATACTGCCAAATTAGCTGATGGAACTATAGTTCATGGCATGATAAATTTCCCTGCAATATTTATTGTTGTGTTAATGTCGTGTTTACTTATTAAAGGAACACGCGAATCTGCAGCTGTCAATAATTTTATCGTTGGCTTAAAAGTTTCAGTCGTTCTTATATTTATAATACTAGGTTGGGGATTTATTAATTCCGACAATTATACTCCTTACATTCCTGCCAATACAGGTGATTTTGGAAATTTTGGATGGAGTGGAATTGTTAGAGCAGCAGGAATTATCTTTTTTGCATATATTGGTTTCGATGCAGTTTCCACTGCTGCACAGGAAGCCAAAAATCCAAAACGAGATATGCCAATAGGAATATTAGTTTCATTGGCTATTTGTACAATTTTATACCTTTTATTTGCTCATGTAATGACAGGAGTAGCAAATTACAAAAGTTTTCAGGGGGCTGATGGCATCGCTCCAGTTGCAGTTGCAATCGACCACATGGGCAAAGCAGGCGCTGATGGCGTGATTGTTCCGTCGTATCCTTGGCTTAATAAAGGAATTATTATTGCAATACTTGCAGGCTATTCATCTGTAATTATGGTGATGCTCATGGGGCAATCACGCGTATTTTTCTCAATGAGTAAAGATGGGCTACTGCCAAAAGTGTTTTCAAAGGTGCATCCTAAATTCGGAACCCCATCTAAATCGAATTTATTATTTATGTTATTCGTTAGCTTGTTTGCCGCATTTGTTCCTGCACGTGTAGTAGGTGAAATGACTAGTATAGGTACATTACTTGCCTTCGTTCTTGTTTGTATTGGTGTTATTGTTCTGCGAAAAACGCAACCCGATTTGCCTCGTGCATTTAAAACACCATTCGTTCCTTTAGTTCCTATTTTAGGCATTCTTTCGTGCTTGGCAATGATGTTAGCCTTACCGGGCGACACTTGGCTAAGGTTAATAATATGGCTGATAATCGGGTTTGCAATTTATTTTGGATATAGTATCAAGCACAGCAAACTCAATAACCCGAAAAAATAAACCAAATTGAAATATTTTTAAAAAGGACGGAATACAGCCGTCCTTTTTATTTTAAAAAAGAATTAATGGAAAAAGAGTTAAAACGTTCTCTCGGATTAATAGACGCAACAAGCATAGTTGCGGGGTCAATGATTGGCTCTGGAATTTTTATTGTTACTTCCGAAATGACACGCGATATTGGTTCGGCAGGTTGGCTTATTGTTCTTTGGGTAGTTACCGGATTGATAACAGTATTCGCGGCATTAAGCTATGGCGAACTTGCTGGGATGATGCCAAATGCCGGCGGACAATACGTTTACATTCAACGAGCTTATGGAAGAATGATTTCGTTTCTTTACGGCTGGACAGTTTTCACTGTAATTCAAACGGGAGTAATTGCTGCTGTTGCAGTGGCATTTGCAAAATACACTTCCGTCTTTTTCCCTGAATTAAATAATACTATCCTCGCAATTGGAGATTCTTTTAAAGTTAATTATGCTCAATTGGTAGGAATAGCAAGTATTGTATTACTTACCTTCATCAATAGCAGAGGAGTAAAAAACGGAAAAAGTATTCAGTTGATTTTTACATCTGCAAAGTTATTTGCCTTATTTGCCTTGATAATTTTAGGAATAGCAATTGGTTTTAGAGGACATATACTGGCGGAGAATTTTAATAATATGTGGGATGCAAGTAAAACGTTTTTTAATAAGGATACCAATCAATGGCAGGTAATTAATCTTTCTGGCTTTGCTTTGATGGGCGCAATGGGTGCGACAATTATTAATTCATTATTTTCGAGTGATGCGTGGAACAATGTAACTTTTATTGCTGCCGAAATAAAAGACCCAAAGAAAAACATTCCGAGAAGTTTATTTCTCGGAACTTTTATTGTTACGATAATTTACATACTTGCAAACGTGGCGTATCTTGCTTTATTGCCAATGCACGGCAGCCCGACGGCTACTGATGCAATGGGGCAGGGAATAATGTTTTCGAGTAACGACAGAGTGGGTGCTGCCGCAGCATCAATGATATTTGGAAATCCGGCAGCGTATATAATGGCAGCATTAATAATGGTTTCCACTTTTGGTTGCAATAATGGATTAGTGCTTTCTGGAGCACGATTATTTTATGCGATGGCTAAAGATGGTTTGTTTTTTAAGAAAGCGGAAACATTAAATGAAAGACAAGTTCCGGGAAAAGCATTGTGGTTTCAATGTATTTGGGCTTGTGTATTATGTTTGTCGGGCAAGTACAACGATTTATTGAAGTATGCAACATTCGCATCTTTGTTGTTTTACATATTAACGATAGCAGGCATTTTTATATTAAGAAAAAAAGAACCCAACGTTGAACGACCATATAAGGCGTTTGGTTATCCGCTAATTCCGATACTCTATATTATAGTAACTACAGCCATTTGCGTTGACTTGTTAATTTACGATACAAAAAGTACAGGTTTAGGTTTGTTGATAGTATTATTAGGAATCCCCGTTTATTATTTCACACAAAAGAAAACAAGTTAATTAACTAAAATGCCTTACTTCAATTGAAGAAGAGGTTGGAGAGGCAAAATGAAAAGAATTTTCAAGGATTTTATGACGCATCACAAAAGTGAACGCAATGGTGTGTTTGTGCTGTTGGCTATTGTTTTTGTTCTTATTCTTTATCTCTCCTTTTCCTACCTATTATATACTCCTGATAAAATTGATTTTGCAAAGTTTGAAAAACAATTGAAATCATTTTCAGATTCTGTCAATTCCCAAGTTGACTCCTCTGGTGATGCTGAAAGGAAATACAAACGTTATGCATCTTATGGTAAAGAAGAAAAGTTAGCAACTTCAAAAGGGGAACGATTTAATTTCAATCCGAATGATCTATCTGAAAATGATTGGAAACGAATGGGATTGTCCGACAAACAGATTCACGTGATAAAAAATTATGAATCAAAAGGTGGAAAGTTTAAAACAAAAACAGATGTAAAAAAGATGTATTGTATTCAGGAGAAGTTGTTTTTATCTATTGAAGCGTTTATTGTTATACCTGAAATAAAAAAGGATAGTGTAAGGAGTAAGTTCATAAAAAGAGATTCAGCAAAAACAGTTATTAAAATTCCTTTAGCTGTAATATTAGTTGAATTAAATTCTGCTGATTCTTTATCATTAATTAAAATAAGAGGAATAAAAGGGTTTTATGCTAAAAAGATAATCGAACGCAGAAAAGAACTTGGAGGATATTTTTCAAAAGAACAATTAATGGAATTATGGAAGTTTGATAAAGAAAAGTATGACGGGGTGGAAAAATACGTTTCCGTGGATATCTCTTTAATAAAAAAAATAAATATTAATACTTGTACAGCTAAGGAATTAAAGCACCCTTACCTTAGTTGGAATGCAGATAATGGAATAATAAGCTATAGAACCAAGCACGGAAAGTTTGCGAACATTGAAGACATTAAGAAAACAGATTTGGTAGATGACGAAACATACCGTAAAATTGCACCTTATTTAAAAACAGAATAATGTTAGAACAAAAAATAAAAGACACCATTCGTGATGTGAAAGATTTTCCAAAACCAGGAATTTTATTTAAAGACATCACCCCTATTTTTCACAATCAAGAATTGTGTAATGAAATAGTGGCAGAATTTGCAAATAGATTTTCAAACGAAAAAATCGATGCTATTGTAGGAGTTGAGAGCAGAGGTTTTTTATTTGGATTCGCTTTAGCAAATAAATTAAATGTTCCATTTATATTAGTTCGCAAAGCAGGAAAACTGCCTTATGAAACCATTTCATATTCCTATAATTTAGAATATGGGAGTGCAAAAATAGAAATGCAAGTGGATGATATAAAAAAAGGGTGGAAAGTTATTATTCACGACGATTTACTTGCTACTGGTGGGACAGCTGAAGCTGCTTCCATTTTAGTGCAAATGCAAGGTGGGTACATTGCGGGTTTTGCTTTTGTATTGGAATTAGATTTTCTAAAGGGAAAAGAAAGGTTAGCGCAATATTCTCCAAACATAGTAAGTCTGGTAAATTATTAAAATAAAAAGTATATTTTTGTCAACTCAAAAAAAAGAAAGATGGATTTTAGCATTACAGAAAATCAGCGGATGATAGCTGATATGATTAAAAAATTTGGTGAAGACCACATTCGCCCGAAAATGATGGAATGGGACGAGGCACAAACATTCCCCGTAGAAGTTTTCAAAAAACTTGGTGAACTTGGTTTGATGGGCGTATTAGTTCCACAGGAATACGGTGGTTCGGGGTTCTCCTACACTGAATATGTAACCGCAATAGTTGAACTTTCTAAGATTTGTGGCTCTATTGGTTTATCTATGGCAGCGCACAATTCATTATGTACTGGGCATATATTGGCTTTTGGAAATGAAGAACAAAAGAAAAAGTATCTCCCATTATTAGCCACTGCCGAATGGATAGGTGCTTGGGGACTGACAGAAACAGGTACAGGGTCGGATTCAGGCGGGATGACAACTACCGCAAAAAAGGACGGAGATTATTATATCATGAATGGGTCTAAAAACTTTATTACCCACGCTATTTCTGGCAACGTAGCAGTAGTAATAGTTCGGACGGGTGAAAAAGGTGATTCGCACGGTATGTCGGCTTTTATTATTGAAAAAGGAACAGAAGGTTTTAAGTCTGGGAAAAAGGAAAATAAGTTGGGAATGCGTGCTTCCGAAACAGCCGAATTAATATTTACTGATTGTAGAATTCATAAGAATCAAATGTTGGGCAAAGAGGGGGACGGTTTTATTCAGGCGATGAAAGTACTTGATGGCGGACGAATTTCTATTGCTGCTTTATCAGTGGGTATTGCAAAAGGAGCTTTCGAGGCATCGGTAAAATACTCAAAAGAACGCGAACAATTTGGCAAACCCATCTCTCAATTTCAGGCAATAGCTTTTAAATTAGCTGATATGGCTACCGAAATTGAAGCAGCTGAATTACTTACTTTATTAGCTGCGGATAGAAAAAATAAAGGACAGAAAATGACCAAAGAAGGCGCTTTTGCTAAATATTATGCCTCCGAAGTTGCTTGTAGGGTTTCTAACGAAGCTGTTCAGATATTTGGTGGATATGGCTTTACAAAGGACTTCCCGGCAGAAAAGTATTACCGAGATTGCAAACTTTGCACGATTGGCGAAGGAACTTCGGAAATTCAGAAACTTGTGATTGCGAGGGAGATTATGAAATAAATAATTTCTCATATTCAAAAATTTAATATATTTGCGCTCCCAAAACAAAAAGGGATAAATAAATAAACTAATAATTAAAACAA
>CAILDT010000410.1 GCA_903833025.1 uncultured Bacteroidota bacterium
AGACCCCCTGCCCCCGCCCCCACCTAGGGCAAGCGGAGCCACAAGTGTATTATCAAAATTATATTCTGCATCCTGTGTAATACTTTCCCCAGACCCCCAGCCCCTATCTAGGGCAAGCGGAGCCACAAGTGTATTATCAAAATTATATTCAATACTTTCCCCAGACGGGGGGTGTGGGCTTGCGGAGCGGGCGGGGATACCCCCCAACCATTGTTTCGCCTTCTCCGTCTCGATCCATCCGGCGAAATCTTCTGCTCGATCAATAGTCGCCGAGAGCATAATAAGCTGCACCTGTGGCGGTAAGAGTAAAATGGCTTGTTCCCAGACCGAGCCGCGTTCCGCGTCATTGATGTAATGCACTTCATCAAATATAACACAGGAAAGCTCGGATTCAAAATTCATTTTAAATGTTGTAGTCGCTCCGGAGCTTTTTCCTTTACCGAGCAAACTATTCCTTAAAATTTCCGTCGTCATAATGACAACATCTGCTTCTGGATTATCCTTACAATCACCCGTCATAATACCAAATGAAATCTCCGGAAACTTACGCCGGAAATCATAGAGCTTTTGGTTTGACAAAGCTTTGATCGGCGACGCATAGATGACTTTTCCTCTTTTTATAATTTTCGGATTAGTAAAATATTCTATGGCAAACTCGGCCGGCAAGGTTTTTCCCGAGCCGGTATGCGCTGTTATTAAAACATGATCTCCTTCTTTTATGGCTTTTATCGCCCATTTTTGAAAATCGCTGAGTTGCTTGCCGTCGTACATATTATTTTCTGTAGTTTCATCATTTACAGGAAAAGGCATATCACAAACGAAGACCATTTTATAAGTGTTGTTAATAATATATGTAAAATTAGATTTATATTCATTCAATTTTACATATTATTTTTTATATTTTCTAGTTCCACCTCTAGATTTTGTTTTCTTACTTCTACTACCTCTACTACCTCTACCACCTCTACGTTTAACTAATTCAATTGCTCTTGGCGTTAACGAGGAAGCCTTCGGCACATTTACATTTAACTCGCCTTGCAATAAACGTAACATCTCTCCTTTAGAAACATCTGTGCCTGAATTCGGACCAGCGCCAGATCCAGCGCCAGCATTCATACTATTACTTTTACTGCTTGGCGAGTGCCTGCTCAATGATTTTTTAACAACCAACGAACAAGCCTCTTGAAAGGATATACCATATTTTGTCTGGAAAGTTGAAAGAAATTCGTCGGCTTTTTCTTTTCGCAATTCGGTCATTTTGTTTAATTTGGCAACAGCGTGTTCATTAAATTCCTTAAATTCAATGGCCTCATTTCTAAATACCGAAATACTTATATTAGACTTCATACTACCTATCCAATTAAAACGACTATTGTATATAGCCATTCGCCAAGTGCTTAGATTAGTTGGCATCGGTTTTTTTAATTTGTTACGAACTGTTATACGACCAAAATCAATAATAATCATTTGTCCATAAAATAATTTATTACTATCGCCGTAAAACCGTTTATTCATATTAAATAATAAATTACCTTGATGTAAATCGCGATGTGCAATACCAAATACATTCTTTAAACGTGCCAAATTCCACGCCCACATTAAAATAATTGATGGGTGATATACACGAGAATTATCATTTTCCTCAATATCGGCAGATGTTTTATATCCTTCCATTAATTCCATCGCAATCAATGATAAGTTTTCTCCAAATATTGTTTGCGTAATGGTTTTATCATCATAAACTGTTCTTCCCGGAAAATATGTACGACTAATCAAATTTGATATTATAAAATTAAGTAATGTTTGTTTTTCGTCGTCTGCTATATTGATTAAATAGGTAATAATCGCCGGACAAATTGGCTCACAAGGGGTTAACTCGTCCTTAAAACTATCTTGATAAACTTGTTGTTGTATTTCTACTTCTTGTATCAAAGTTTTTGAAAAAGTCTTTTCTTTTTCTTTTTTACCATATCGACATATTCCTACATCACTAACATAATCATCATCATAATCACTATGAAACATTATTTTTAATAATATAGACCGCACCGGTGTATTGAAATTATCGGAACGCATTGCGATATATGGCGATTTTATACCAGCCTTTAAATGACATGTATAAATATATGAAGCAACACTTTCATCGGCTATAATATGAAATGTAGAATTCGCTATAAAGAAATATAAGGCTTCTTTCATTGTTCCGGTATAACTAGATGATAATGTAACTCCACCTCTCATTATAATATAAATAGATTTTATTTAGTAATGTATGGTATGAATGTTGGAGCATCAAGTATAGGTCCAGCAGCCCAACAATCAAGTGTTATTGTCGGCAAAACCTATCGGCTTTTAAAGAAAATCGGCGAAGGTTCTTTTGGAAAAATATATGCCGCCACGAAGAAAGATGCGGATACCGACAAACAACAATATGCCGTAAAACTGATTACCAAAGAGAATCATCAAACCCTTTTTGAGAATGAAATCTTAATGTATGAGAGATTAAAAGGCAGTAAATATATTCCATCTCTCTACGCCTCCGGCTCCGAGGGCAAATATAACTACTTCGTCATGCCCCTTTTAGAGCAGAATCTCGAACAACTAAGAGCGAGCTATGGCGCACAAATGAATTTGAAAGCCATTCTGTATCTCGGTATGCAGATGCTTAATGCTCTCGAGTTTGTCCATGAGAAAGGAATTCTCCATCGCGATATAAAACCGGCGAATTTTCTTTTGAAAACCAACAATCAGAATATTAGCGAACTTTATCTGATTGATTTTGGTCTCGCCGGATTATATTATTATGAAGAGAATGAGACATGTATTAACAAGCATATCCCGATGAAAACAGGAGAAAAGCTCATAGGTACGACTCGCTATATGAGTGTCAATGTGCAACAAGGATTTACGGCGAGCCGGCGCGATGATGTAGAATCGCTCGGCTATATTTTGATCTTCTTACAGAAGGGGGAGTTGCCATGGCAAGGCTCCGGAGAGATGTCGCAAGCCATTAAACAAACTTTTGGCTGGGCTTATGCAGCAAATATCGTCGGCGAATTCATTCTTTTCAATCAATATTGTAAAAATATGTCTTTTGCAGAAAAACCGAATTACGAGTATTTACGGAATCTATTAACCAATTTGTCGCAGGTATTATAAGGCACAATATATAATAAATCAAAAAATTGAAATGTTTTTAAAAGTATTTAAATTATGATACCAGTATAACAGCAAGAGCATAAAACCGCATAAAACCGCATAAAACCGCATAAAACCGCAAACAACATGGCTTACCAACCAAATCATTACAATATTAACGTGCAACCGATCTTTGTCTTTGAAGGCAATGAGTATCCGTTCGAAGGATTAAGCGCAGAAGAAGCCGCCGATGGCCAAGAAAAAAGAGGTTCAAATATGGAATTCCGCTTTATAGTAAATACCTTACGCCATTATTTCGGCGACGATTTAGACTTTGAAGTCGACCAATACAAGTCGGGTATATTTACCATCACCTTGCTTAGCAATCAAGAAATAAATATGATCAACGATATATACGAAGATACGTGCGATTTTCCGATTGAGCTTGGCCGTTCGTA
>CAILDT010000411.1 GCA_903833025.1 uncultured Bacteroidota bacterium
CAAATGAAATGGCAAATGAAATTGTTCGTCTTTTTGATTTACCTTTTGATATGAATGAAAAACAAAGAAGGGAAAAGGTTCTTTCAGAAAATTTTTCTAATGCAGCCAACGTTAAAAAACTTGTTGGACTACTTCAATGAAAATTTATTTATACACGAATACCAATAATTAAAATATCATCCACCTGTTCAAGATTTCCTTTCCATTGTTCAAAGTGATAATTAAGCACGTGCTTTTGGTCTTCCATAGAATTGTCCTGCAATTCTAAAAGCAATTTCTGAAAATTTTTATACTTAAATTTTTTTCCAAGTTCACCGCCAAACTGGTCGGCAAAGCCATCAGTAAACAAATAAATATTATCGTTTTTTTCTAACGGAATAATATTATTTGTAAAAGATTTAGTTTCATAATTCTCGTGGTCACCGCCAATAGCCATTTTATCTGGTTTAAATTCTAATAGCTTTTTATTTCTTACAATATAAATAGGGTTGTTTGCACCAGCAAATTGCAATTCCATTTTATCCTGATTAATTGCACAAAGCGTCATATCCATACCATCGGCAATGGAGTTTAAATTATTTGCCAATTGTTTATTTAAATAATTTAACGCATCAGAAGGAGTATTTACAGAAGGTTCGGAAACCGACTGATTTAAAATAGTGGTTCCAATAATACTCATCAATGCTCCGGGAACTCCGTGCCCTGTGCAATCTACAGCTGCTATCACAATAATATCCTGTGCTGGTTCATTATTCTGAGGAGTTGTTTTCACTTTTGAGAACCAATAAAAATCTCCACTAACAATATCTTTCGGACGAAATAAAATAAAATAATCTTTTAATCCGTCTTCTATTTTTTCAATCGGAGGAAATATTGCTTGCTGAATTCGCTGTGCATAATTAATACTGTCGCTGATGTTTTTATTTTTCTCAACAATAATTGCATTTCTTATTTCCAATTGATGTGTACTTTCAGCTAATGCAAGTCGTGCAATAATTGCTTTGCGGGTAAGGTTAGTATTTGTATTGATTAATACAATTGTAAAAAGGGCAACAGATGTCGTAAGCAATCCACCATTAATTAATATTTCGTTTAACTGTAAATGACTATTTATTTTAAATAAAACAACATTAGCTACGAGCGAAACTGCCACAACAAAAATGGAGTACAATGGTTTCCAAAGCACAAACATTCCTGCACCAATAAATAAAGCAATGTATGCAAATGTATGCTTTTGTAATTCTGCAACATCCATTACACTATACATATAAGCGTTTTGAATGCTGATGCCTATGAACGGGACAAGTGCCATTATTTCGGGAAAACGTGTTAATTTTTTTCTTGATAAAACACAAACAAGAATTAAAATGGAGACAATTATTCTAAAGGTAAAAAAATCATATAAATGCTTTGGGCTGTTAAAGTAATCGCTGATGACCCAAATTGGATTTAAAATAATTGCCACCCAGGCAACAATGGAATGATATTTTAATGCAAAAGATTTTAACTCCTGTTCCGCATCATCATAATATTCAATTTTGTTTTTTGACATTTTACTTTATGTTGATGACAAAATTAAACAATTAGCCATTAATAATTTCTACTTTTGCAGAGATAAAACAATGGAATATTAACATTGGTTTGTTTGCAAGGAATAAAATCTTGCAGATTAAGTTAGAATATTATAAATTTACAATATGGATGGTAATATAGATTGCAATTGGTTTAAATCGTGGTTCGATTCGCCTTACTACCATATTCTGTATGCAAACAGGAATTATGAAGAGGCGGAATTGTTTATTGATAATTTGCTTTCTATTTTGAAGCCAGAACAAAACTCTCATTTTCTGGATTTAGGTTGCGGACACGGGCGACATTCAATATATCTCAATAAAAAACATTTTAATGTGACTGGAATTGATTTGTCAGTTGAAAGTATAAAGTATGCGAAACAATTTGAAAATCATTCGCTTCAATTTTATGTTCACGATATGCGCAAACCTTTTGGCGAAACTAAATATGATTTTATATTAAATATGTTTACAAGTTTCGGTTATTTTGAAACTGATAACGAAGATTTTTCCACCATGGAAAATGTAAACAAGGCATTAAAAACTTACGGGATGTTAGTGTTAGATTTTTTTAATGTTGAAAAAATAGTGCCTAATATTGCAATTCACGAGGTAAAAACTGTTAACGGAATTGAATTTACGATTGATAAAAAATTAGAAGAAAACTTTATTGTTAAAAATATTTCCTTTTCTGATAAAGGGAAAAAATATCATTTTCAGGAATGTGTAAAAGTATTAACATTAAAAGATTTTGAAAAATATTTTTATGCCAACAATCTCAAAATAGTTGATTTGCGAGGTAATTATAATTTGGATACGTTTGATTCAAAAACTTCGGACAGATTAATTCTATTTGCAAAAAAGAATAAATAAATGAATTACTGGATGTACTTATTACTTTTCTTTTCTGTTATAATAAGTGGCAGTTCCGTGCTCTTTATTAATATCAGCAATAAAAAATTAAAATTAATATTATCATTCTCTGGTGCATATTTATTTGCAATCAGCGTACTGCACCTTATCCCAGAAATTTATTTATCGGGCACCCCAAACATTGGCATTTATATTTTGATAGGTTTTTTTGCTCAAATACTTTTAGAGTTTTTCTCTGACGGAATTGAACACGGACATATTCACATTCATAAGCACAACAATATTCAGAATGCATTTCCTTATGCAATGATGATTGGGCTTTCTATTCATTCTTTTTTGGAAGGGATGCCGCTTGCTAACCTCGCAACAAATGCACATAGTTCTCTGTTAACAGGTATTGTGATGCACAACATTCCTATTGCAATTGCATTGATGACGGTATTATTACAATCACATATTAGTAAAACTAAAGCAATAATTTGGCTCGTTATTTTTGCTTCTATAACTCCGCTTGGAACTTTAACGAGTTATGCAATAGGAGAAAACATCGTATTTAATTTTGCTTCTTACTTCGATAAAATTATGGCAGGAGTTGTCGGGATATTTTTACATATTTCCACAACTATTCTTTTTGAATCTAGCGAAAATCATCGATTCAATTTGATAAAGTTTATTGTAATATTGCTCGGAGCAGGTTTTGCAATCCTAAGTTTATTCTAAAAAAAATCCCGCAGAATGCGGGATTTTTAAATAATTACTTTTTTTCAGGTGCTGGTGGCGGTGGCGGCGGAGTTCCTTCTGGTACTTTTGGTGCAGTTGGAGGTGGCGTTGTTCCATTTCCTTTTTTCGCAGCGTTTGCTTTATTTCTTTCTCTTATCTCTTCACGATATTTCTTTTGATGTTCTATTTGTGCAGGGGTTAATAAATCTTTTATTTCTTTATCAG
>CAILDT010000412.1 GCA_903833025.1 uncultured Bacteroidota bacterium
AATGCCGGATTTGTGGTGAATAAATCGTCACCCACAATCATTATTTTATCCCCGTATAATGCAGTAAATTTTTGCCATCCTGAATAATCCGATTCATGAAACCCGTCTTCAATACTACGTAACGCGGGATGGTCCTTTATTAATTTTCCATAGTATTCAATCAATTGGTCGCTGGTTAATGAAAGTCCGCGTTCTACCTCATATCTTTTCGTTTCTTCATTATAAAATTCGCTGGCGGCACAATCTAACGCAATAAACACATCTTCATTCACTATATAATTGGCCGTCTTAATCGCGGCTTCAATAATACTTAGGGCCTCTTGCGCCGTGTAAATCGGCGGACAAAATCCGCCTTCGTCGCCAATACTTTTCGCAGATAACCCGTAATTATTTACCAGTAATTTTTGAAGATGCTGATATACCTCACAAATAATTTGAATCTTTTTGAATGTTGGTATTTCATGTTTCGTGAAAATCATAAATTCTTGAATCTTTAATTCACCCGTTACGCTATGTTTTCCACCATTAATAATATTGACGAATGGTGTGGGCATATATTTTAAATTCGGAGAACCAAATTGATAATGCTTCGCAATGTATTCATATATTTCCATATCAGATAATCTTGCAGCAACATCGGCCATGCAAAAGCTGATAGCCGTCGTCGTATTTCCGCCAATATCGGATTTATTTTTTGACCTGTCAATGGATAACAATTGGTTATCACAATGGGTCAAATTAGTCGCCGTAGTATGATTCAAAATTAACTTTTCGTTTAATTTATGCGCATTTAAAACGGCCGTATAAACCGATTTTCCTAGAAATAATTTCGGATCACCGTCTCGCAATTCCAATACTTCATTTGAACCGCACGATGCACCGCTCGGGCTAGAACCTTTTCCAACACATATATTATGAACAACATCCATACATTTTACTTCTAATGTCGGATAGCCACGACTGTCAATAATTTGATATGGTATCAGTTTGAAGGCATTTTCATATCTAAATAATTTTGTTTCCACATTGATAACAATCGGAACCCCGGTTGAAATTTCAAATGTTTCTATGGACTGTTCATCTTTCAGGCCCAAATGAACAAACAATGCGCGCAAACTGTTGCCGTGTGCCACGACTAATACTTTTTTTTTATCTTTCAACAAAGGTAAAATGTTCGCATCAAAATAAGGACCTACTCTGTTGCACACATCATGTAAGTTTTCACCGCCTGGTGGAGGCACATTATAAGAACGACGCCATATTGTAATTTGTTCTTGACCGTATTCAGCAGTTAATTGTTCTTTGTTTTTTCCGGTTAATTCACCGTATTTGCGTTCATTTAATTCGTCCGCCTGTTGTATTATTTTAGTTTTACATCTTGAATCGGGACTATGAATAATATTATCTGCCGTTATAAATGCTCTTGACAACGTACTTGAAAATACTACATCAGATCGGAAGAGCACACGTCTGAACTCCAGTCACTCCAGTCGATCGCGTATG
>CAILDT010000413.1 GCA_903833025.1 uncultured Bacteroidota bacterium
GTTCGTTTATCATATCTCTTTTCTCCAAACAAGCAAGTGTTTTACAATCGCCAGAATCTACTATTGTTTTATTTTGATTAATATAAATGATACCTGAAACACCTATAATAATAGCTACTCCAAATGCCATAGCAAACTTTGGTTTAAAAATTACAAACAGTATTTTATCAATGATAGATACTTGAGGTTGAGATTTTGAATGTACTTTTTCTTTTATTCTATCAGCAACCGAATCAAAATAATTTGCGCTCACCACATAATTATTTTGTTTGTCCATTGCATATAAAGTGGCGTACGCTCTCAGTTCATCGGCTAATTCCACTTTGTTTGTAATACTTTCCTTTAAAGAATTTACATACGTTTCGGGCAATGTATTTAAAGCAGGTTTATTTATTTTACTAAGCACACTTAACTCTTCCAACTCTGCTTTGTATTCTATTTCATTTTCTGCTGAAGCAAAATAATTTGCAGGAACAATAAATTCAGTTTGTTTATTTATAGTAGCCAAAGTGCTTAATTCACTTAGTTCTTCAGCACATTCTATTTTATTAATAATGCGGATAGATAAAGAATCGAAATAACGAACAGGAACAATAAAAGGCAATTCCCTATTCTTCCCGAACAAAAAATTCTCTTCTTCCTGATTATTGTTTTCTATGTTATTATCTTCTTTCATTTATTAATCAACTCATAATTACCCTCTCAACAAATATTCTTCCACTTTTTTAGCAGCTATATGATACGATGCTTTTAGTGCACCTTCCGAAGTTTCTAAAATCTCTGCCATTTGCTGATACGGTGTTTCATCATAGTATCTCATATTAAAAACGATACGTTGTTTCTCGGGTAAAGTAAGCACTGCTTTTTGCAATTTCATTTGTATTTCATCACCTTTATAATACGGGTCGCTTTCCAGTGTTTTTCCTAATTCATATTCTATTGAATTAATTGAAACCAAATTAGCACGTTTCTTCTTCCTTAAAAAATCAATGGATTCGTTGGTTGCTATTCTATATAACCAAGTATATAATTTAGAATCTTCCTTAAATTTCCCCATTCCTTTCCACACTTTTATAAAACAATTTTGAAGTACGTCATCAGTATCATCGTGGTCTATCACTATTTTGCGGATATGCCAGTAAAGCCGCACTTCATATTTTTTTATTAAGTGATGCAACGACATATTTCGAGATTCCTCGTTCCGAAACATCACCAATATCTCTTCATCACTATATTCTTGCATTACTTTTTTAGTTAAGACGTTGGTAAAAATACAAAGTTTAATGAATGTGCTTTATTTATTTGATTACAGCAAAAAACAAAAACCACCTCTCTTGCGCTTTCAGCTGAGAGGTGGTCTTTATTTTAATGTTCTTCCTGCTTATTTAATCTTCGTAAGTTTCTTATTTACTGTTCCGGAAGCAGAAGTTACCTTAAGGAAATACATTCCGTTATTAAGTTCGCCATTTGTAAAGTTAATTTCAAGATTAGTAGTACCTTGATTAAATTCTTTTTGGTCAACAGTTTTAATGGTTCTTCCCAACACATCAGTTACTTCAATGCTCAATTGAGTTGCTTGAGCAAGATAAAAAGAAACATAAAAATTATCTGAAAAAGGATTAGGGTAAATGCTGATAGAATTATCGTTTACAAGATTAGCTATTCCAACAGAAAAATAAGGAGTAGGGTTAGAAATAGCGGAAGTACAACCTGCTGAAGTTACCACAACAGTATAATTTCCATTTGCAATTGCTGTATCATTCTGGTTAGTAGCACCCGGAATTATTACTCCATCCAAGTACCATTGATTGCCTACTACAGCACTTGATGTTAATATATTTCCAACAATACTAATGCTGGGCGTAGCCACAGAATCAACCGTAATAGTAGATATAGCAGTACCCGAACATCCTGCGAGAGTACCTGTTACCGTATAAGTAGTGGTAGTAGATGGAGTAACACTTGCAGTATTAGCTCCTGTAGCTGTAGCACCTGCACTCCAAGTATAACTCGTGCCTCCACTTGCAGTAATTGTTGCAGTAGCTCCCAAACAAATTGTTGAGGAATCAGCAGTAATAGCAGGTAATGGATTTACCGAAATGGTATAGTTTGCAGCAGTTCCAATACAACCATTAGCAGTAGGCACTACAGAAACTGTTGATGTAACAGGAGCTCCACCAGTATTTAATCCTACAAAAGAGGAATAATTTCCTGCTCCAGAAGAAGCTAACCCAATGGTAGAATCAGAGTTTGTCCAAATATACGTGCTACCTACAATAGAACTTGAAAATGCTGAAGACATTACTGAATCGCCAACACAAATGCTTATATTTGATGAAACCGAAGCCACTGGCAATGGATTAATTCTAACATAACTAGTAAAAGTAACAGGTAAACTAGTACCGCCTGGGTTGGTTACAGTTAATGTTACATTGTAAGTACCTGCAGTTGTATAAAGTATTTTTGGATTCTGTAAATTAGAAGTACTCGGCGAACCACCAGGGAAACTCCACGACCAAGCAGTTGGAGACAATGAACTATTATCGTGAAATTTTACTGAATCCCCTGCGCACATTACGGTATCATTGGAGTAAAAACTAGCAACCGAAGGAGTACAAGTGCCGGGTAAATTAGCGTCAATCCAAGCAACACGCGCAGCTATCCAGTTTTTCATTGCAGTAATTTCACCAGCATAACTTGTTGGGATAGGATTAGGGTTAGGCCAAGTATAAACACCAATAATGGGCCATTTAGTGAAGTGTCTTACTTCGGCTTCGCCCAAATAAGCAGCAGTGGAATCGATATAATTATTCATTGCTGTTAGACTTAAAGTAGTTTGGCGAAGCTGCTGCCATCTGCATCTTAACTCTGTAACATAAACAGGGTCTTGCATAAATTTATCCCACCAAAACGGTATTTGATAACCATCGGAACCGCAAACAGAATTAAACTGATATGCCCAACCAGTACTTAAATCGCCCGAACAATAGTTTGCATTCCAAAAAGCAAGATTAAAATCCCATAATGGTCCAGCTTTCAACCTTCCATCTTTGCTGTATCTGTCCTTATGAAAATAAGAACTTAGTCTGTAACCGTCCACATTTTTACTTAATTCGTTCACAATAAAATAATCAATGAATGTATTCTCTTTTGCATATTTTCTATATCCAATATTTGGGTCAGCGAAGTTTGGACCATTTAAAGCAGTTTCAAACGAGTCAACATACGATTGAATATAGGTTTTTTGAGGAAGAGAAATGGAACCTCCCGGATAATCATATTGGAAATAAATACTATGATTTGAAACAAGCGACAAATAATTAGAATTCCACCCACCATTATTTGTACCTGTTGTTTTGTCTATCTTTATTATATACCCTCCAGTAAGTGAGTCTCCTGCATTATCTGCTAAGGAATCCATTTTAGTAATATTAACCCTATTATGGTCTCTCTTTATTTTTTCCATCAATACGTATATTCCCTGATATTGTCCATTAAGCATCAATTCACAATATTTAGTACGTGTACAATAGTGCCCAGTTTTATTACCAATATCATACGTTAACACATCGCGCATACAGGTTTTATCATCATAAGGGGCATATAAAATCCAATCGTGTTCTATGGGCATCCCCATCATTATAGTATCGTGCTGAACACCCGCTGTGTCTTCTGTTACAAAGCCATACGATTTTTGAGGAAACGATTGCGAACTTGAACCACGCAATTCTATTGCTATTTTATTATTGTAGGTATTAAAAGGGTCGGACATATAATTTCTAACTCCAGGTCCATTATATATAATTCCCATTGTTGCTTGAATTCTTGGCGCATCTGGAATAGTTACTCCATTAGTGTTTATCGAAAAGATTGGTAAGTTACTACTTGTGAAATTAAAACCACCTGCTGGTTGCGTGCTAAATGTTAGACTTACATTGGTTAAACTACCAACGTTTCCAGCAGTTTGGTCGCGTATCTGCAATGTCCAAGTTCCATTTGGGTTTTGCCCATTGTTAAAATTAGCCAAGACATCCGCTGCGTCCAAGGTTTTATAAACACCTGTAAACGGTGCTGTGCCATTTGCACAAGTAACAGAAGCTGTGTCATCAAAAATGGTATTGGTATAATTTGCGCCCGTTGCACCACCAGCAAAAGAAGTAAGAATGTAAACCGAACCAGTTGGAGAGAATAGTTTCATCCTTAGATCAGCATCGTGAGGATGTACAACATTAATTTTAACATATTCTAATCCAAACGTCGTGGTATTAATTGCTGTAGGTAAACCGCTTACAACTATCGGAAATACAGTATAAACATTGTTATCTGTTATCGCCCCACCAACACTATTAGTAAAAGTTTGGGCACTTATTAAAAGTACTGATAAGGAACAGATAATGGAAAGTAAAGCTTTTTTCATATATATGGTTTTAGTAAAATTTATGCAAAAGTAATATTAAATTTACATTTTATCAACATTGACGTAAAGTTAATCTATTTGTTTAATTTCGCCGTAAATAAAATTGAGATGGAAAAGAGATGGAGCATAAAACCAAAAGGAGATGAAATAGTTGTAAAAAAACTGGCTTCGGAATTAGGTATTGATGAGGTTTTAGGAAATCTATTGGTTCAAAGGGGAATAAAAACATTCGAAGAAGCAAAGAAGTTTTTCCGCCCATCGCTTGATGATTTACATAATCCTTTTTTGATGAAGGATATGGATAAAGCAGTTGCCCGAATTGAAACTGCAATAAAAAATAATGAAAAGATTTTGGTGTATGGCGATTATGATGTGGATGGAACTACTGCTGTGGCGTTGGTTTATTCTTTCTTTAAAAAGCATACTGCTGAAGGTAATATAGATTATTACATCCCCGACCGCTATGCCGAGGGTTATGGCATTTCATTTACCGGAATTGATTATGCAAAAGAAAATAATTTCTCATTAATTATTGCATTGGATTGTGGAATAAAAGCAAACGATAAAATAGATTATGCTAATGAAAGAAATATTGATTTTATTATTTGCGACCACCACCGCCCCGGAGACATACTACCAAATGCGGTTGCAGTATTAGACGCAAAGAGAACTGATTGTACTTATCCTTTTGATGAACTTTGCGGATGCGGAGTTGGTTTTAAATTGATACAAGCTTATGCTCAAAAAAACAATATACTTTTTGAAGAACTTCACGAATATTTCGATTTAACTGCTATTTCAATCGCTTCTGATTTAGTGCCTGTGGTTGGAGAAAACAGAACATTGTGTTATTTTGGTTTACAGCAAATCAATAAAAAACCACGTAAAGGAATCAAAGCTATTTTTGAATTGGCGAATGTTAAAAGGGAAATAACTGTTAATGAATTAGTGTTTATTATTGGTCCGAGAATAAATGCTGCTGGTAGAATTAAAACTGGTAGAGATGCTGTTGCTTTGCTTATTTCTGATTGTTCCGAATCTGCAAATACTTCGGGTATTAGTATTAATATTACTAACACCGAGCGTAGAGTATTGGATGTGGATATTACTGCACAAGCTTTAAGTATGATAAATGATAACCCAGAGATGATTGCCCGCAAATCCACCGTACTATATCATCCCGATTGGCATAAAGGAGTAGTTGGTATTGTTGCTTCGCGATTGATAGAAAAATATTATCGTCCCACCATTGTACTCACCGAATCAAATGGAAAAGTTACCGGTTCTGCTCGTTCGGTTAAAGATTTTGATGTGTATAATGCTATTGAATCCTGTGCCGATTTATTAGAGCAATTTGGGGGACATAAATATGCTGCCGGATTAACATTAAAAATAGAAAATGTGGTTGCGCTTCAGCAACGTTTCGAAGAAGTAGTGAGCGCAACTATTGAAGAATATATGCTTACGCCAGAAATAGAAATAGATGCTGAACTGGAATTAAAAAACATTACCCCTAAGTTTTATCGTGTTTTAAAACAGTTCGCACCTTATGGTCCTGAAAATATGTCTCCGTTATTTGTTACCAAAGAATTGATGGATAAGGGATATGTTCGTATTGTGGGAACCAATCATTTAAAAATGGATTTTCAAACTGCACAAAATCCAAGAGAATCTATTCCTGCAATTGCATTCGGACAAGCAAATCATTTTGATGATGTACTTCGTAAAAAAATATTTACTGCTTGTTACGCTATTGAAGAAAATGAATACAACGGAAACACTTCTCTTCAATTGAATATTAAAGATATGAAGTTAGATTAACTAACACGTTAAGTGCGCTTATCTCCTATATTTTCGATGCCGATACATTCAAACAATATCAATTGGTTTAAGCATTATTTAATCCTCCTTAGTTTTGTTTCCATAAATTATACTTCTTTTTCTCAATCCGATTCTGCTAAAAAATACCTTTCTCCTCCTAAATCAATCCTTGTAATTGAGCCACAGGTGCATAGTGGGAAGCTGATGAAAATATATCCTGTGTTTCCTCAAACCGATTTTGCTGATTTAAACGAAGTAAATATTGCGATACAAACTGCTGGAAACAAAGAGTGGCACCAAACTTTTAATTATCCGCAAGTGGGATTGGCTTTGTTTTATGGCTACTTGGGCAACAATGCTATAATGGGACAAAACTTTGCAGCAGTTCCTAATCTTGCTTTTAATAACAGAAGAGGAAAACGCTTTTGGCTGCAAACACGTTTCGGAATGGGTTTCGCTTATTTTACAAAACATTATAATGCGATAACTAATCCTACTAATTTAGTAATTGGTTCGTCTATTAATAATATGACCTTTCTCGCATTGGATGGTAACTTTAAGTTATCTTCTCATTTCAATTTTAATGTTGGAGTTTCTACGTTACATTTTTCAAATGGTCATTATCAATTGCCAAATCTTGGCGCAAATATCCCTTCGGTAAATGTTGGTATAAGTTATTTTCCTGTTGCGAAACCAGCTTATTATAAACGCGACAGCATAACACATCCTGTTAAGAAACTATTATTTAATATGAACTTTGGTTATGGCAGACACGAATTTGGCAGTGCCACAAAAGCTACAGGCGGTCCTAAATACAATGTGTTTCAAGGTGCATTGTATGTATCAAAACGATGGAGACAGATTTGCAATGTTCATCTCGGCGTATTTGTTTCTTATTATGCCGACTATTATGATTTTATTGTAAGCGAAGAAATGTTTAAAAATCAACAGCATCTTAAATCAACTGTTATCACCGTATTTTTAGGACACGAATGGATGATTGGTCATTTTGGTTTGGTGGCTCAATCGGGTATAAATGTTTATAATCCTTTTTTGAAAGAATACAGAAAACAATTGGATGCCAAAACAAGTGCTGATTTGGGTACTTATATTTCGAATAAAGTTGG
Source organism: uncultured Bacteroidota bacterium (assembly GCA_903833025.1). Lineage (GTDB taxonomy): Bacteria > Bacteroidota > Bacteroidia > 2-12-FULL-35-15 > 2-12-FULL-35-15 > 2-12-FULL-35-15. Next base: position 7,366 of record CAILDT010000413.1, read on the forward strand.
CATACATTATTATGTATGGAACCCGATGCGTACCACAAGTAAAAATTTATACTTCGGAATGTATCTGAAAGCGAACTTCGGAACTGCCGATTTTGCAGAAATTGCTATGGGGTATAGTTTTTAGTTAGATTTCCACTGTATATCTCACGTCGAGAAAGATACTTGCCAGTTCGATTCAGTTTTCCTCAAATTGGAAAAGTTACTTGCCAGTTCAAATCAGTAACCTGCCTTTTCGATTCAGTTTTCCTCAAATCGGAAAAGTTACTTGCCAGTTCAAATCAGTAACATGCCTTTTCGATTCAGTTTTCCTCAAGTCGAAAAAGTTACCTGCCTTTTCCATTCAGTAACTGGCAAGTTGGAAAATTGAACTGGCAACTTGGGGCTATATTTTGTCAAATTGACCGCCAAAGAGGCAAAAATGAAATTAAAAATACATAAACTCACAACCAAACATAACATCTATCTGTTCAACCTGTATATCTTTCCTCCTTCCGAAGAGATATAAATTTTACTTCCTCTAACACAAACGGAAAACAAATTGCTGTCATCTATCTTCTTTATTTGATTCCAATCAGTACCGCTATCCGTAAAAATTATTAATCCATTACTTCCCACAGCATACCCTTTATTTCCATTTTCAAACTGAATATTGTTAAAATGACGAGAAGAAACAATACTATTATTATTACTTAGTTGATTATTCCAACTGTTTCCGCCATCGGTAGTTTTGTAAATCCCTCCATTATATCCGCAGGCAAAGGCGGTTTGCGAATCAGTAAAATAAAGCGAAACATAAAAATCGCCATTAATAGTTAACGGATGAAAGTTGGTAGCACTGTCTGTAGTCTGCATCATTGCTCCATATCCAGCGTAATATCCTGTAAGTTTAGAGGTAAACCAAACACTTCGAAATTCAGTATCGAAGGTATTGTATATCCATTCCGCACCACCGTTATAGGTTTTGTAAGTTAGTCCGGTTTGATAATTTTTACCTCCTGCAACATAAACTATATTCGCATCAAAACAGAATATGGAATGTAAAGTACCCTCGTACCCTTGCAATGGCTGGTTTGGCGATTGAGTTATCCAATGATTACCTCCGTCTATCGTTTTTAATAGCAACATATTTTCGCCGCAGGCATAACCAATAGTATCGTTTACAAACTTAATATCATACACACATAAGGTATTGTTTGAGTATTGTTTTTGCCACGTTGCTCCAGCATCAGTAGTTTTATAAATAACTCCGTTTTCAGATTTATTACCTCCGCAAGTATATCCAACATTGTCGTTTAGAAAAATAATCTTTTGGAGATTAACATCATCGTGAACCTCCAACACCGAATAATCCACATCAATTCCTTTTTTCTTACAACTATATATTGTAAGGAGGAAAATAGCGGCGAAAAAGATAACAAAGGGTTTCATTTGGTGGGCAAAAATAAGAAATGTTTGCCATACTGATTTTATATAACTTTGCGCGATGTTAACCACCTCTAAAAATTCCCGTCCGTTATTCTGGTTTTATATTTTAGTGTTTTATGTAGTGCTTCAATTTGTTTGGTGGAGCTATTTAATGGTAGAACAAAACAAAGAAATATATTTATTGAAATCGGAAATCAACTTGTTAAAACACGATGCGCCAAGTGAAATAATAATAAAAGGAAACGAGTTAAACGCAAAACTTCATTCCCGATGGATTATGATTGCAGGTGAAGGAAGCGTATTTATTGCGCTTTTATTAGCAGGTATTTTTCAAATCAGAAAATCATTTAAGAAAGAAACTGCGTTAGCCAATCAACAAAAAAACTTTTTATTATCCGTTACTCACGAATTAAAATCTCCAATCGCTTCCACCAAATTGCAATTGCAAACCTTACAAAAACATCAATTAGATAGAGATAAACAACAGGAAATTATTGCCAATGCGATTAGCGATACAGATAGATTAAATAATTTAGTAGAAAATATGTTGCTTGCCGCAAAGATTGAAAACAGTGTATTTACAATACATAAGGAAGAATATAATTTATCGGAATACATTACCGAAGGGATAAATCAAACTATTAATTCGTTTAAGTATAAACACACGATAGTGTTGAACATTGCTCCCAATATTTTTATGAATATTGATAGAACAAGTTTCCCTTCTATTATTCTTAATCTTTTTGAGAACGCCGTTAAATATTCTCCCGACAATACAAGCATAAATTTATTATTGAAGCAAGAAAACAATAAAATAGTTTTATCTGTTGCTGATGAAGGTGCAGGTATTTCGGAAGAAGAAAAAGAAAATATATTTAAGAAGTTTTACCGTATCGGGAATGAGGAAACACGAAAAACAAAAGGAACAGGACTTGGTTTATATATTGTAGATTATTTGGTGAAACAACATAACGGAAGTGTTTCTGTAAAAAATAATGCACCTAAAGGAAGTATATTTGAAGTAATATTTAATAAATCATAAGTAATAGAAGATTCGTAATTCGTAACAATTTATAATTCGTAGTATATGAAAAAAGTAGCATTAATAATATTAGATGGATGGGGCATTGGTGACGGAACCAAAGCAGATGCAATAGCAAACGCCAACACTCCTTTTGTTGACAGTTTATTTGAAAAATATCCTCATAATACATTGCGTACTTCGGGCGATAATGTAGGATTACCCGACGGACAAATGGGGAACAGCGAAGTGGGGCATCTTAACATAGGTGCAGGACGTATAGTATATCAGGATTTGGCGATGATAAATAAAGCCATTCGCGAAAAAACTATTGATACTAATCCCGAATTAATTAAAGCATTTGAATATGCAAAACAAAATAATAAAGCAGTTCATTTTATTGGCTTGGTTTCCGAAGGTGGTGTCCATTCTTCACAAGTGCATTTACATTATTTATGCGACCTAGCAAAAGCAAATAATATAGATGACGTATTTATCCACGCCTTTACCGATGGTAGAGATACCGACCCTAAAAGTGGCTTAGGTTATTTGAAGAATTTGCAGGAACATTTAAATAAATCAACTGGTAAAATAGCAAGTGTTATCGGTCGCTATTATGCTATGGACAGAGATAAACGCTGGGAGCGAGTAAAGTTGGCGTATGGTTTATTAGTGAATGGTGCGGGTAAAAAAGCAGTTAATATTATTGATGCTATTCAGGAATCTTACAACGAAAATGTAACTGACGAATTTATTAAACCTATTGTCGCCACTGATGCTTCGGGTAATGCAATTGGTGTGATAAAAAATGATGATGTAGTTATTTGTTTTAACTTCCGAACAGATAGATGCCGCGAAATAACAACTGTACTTACCCAACAAAGTATGCCTGAACTGGGTATGAACACATTGCCTCTGTACTATGTAACGATGACAAATTATGACCACACTTTTAAGAATGTTCATTTGATGTATGATAAAGCTGATTTAAAAAACACATTGGGAGAAGTGTTGGAAAGAGCAAATAAAACACAAATAAGAATTGCTGAAACAGAAAAGTATCCGCACGTTACATTCTTCTTTTCGGGTGGAAGAGAGAAGGAATTTAAAGGTGAAAAGAGAATTATGGTTGCTTCGCAAAAAGTAGCAACCTACGATTTAAAACCAGAGATGAGTGCGATAGAAGTTACCGATGCAATAGTGCCTGAATTATTAAAAGGAACAACCGACTTTGTTTGTCTTAACTTCGCTAACGCTGATATGGTGGGACATACTGGCGTTTATCCAGCAGTTATAAAAGCGGTGGAAACAGTAGATGCTTGCCTCAAAAAAGTGGTGGAGGCTGGATTAACAAGTAATTATTCCTTCATAATAATTGCCGACCATGGCAACGCAGATTATATGATTAACCCTGATGGCAGCCCAAATACAGCACATACAAAGAATCCTGTGCCTTGTATTTTAATTGATACTGATTATAAAACAGTGCACGAAGGAAAACTTGCCGATATTGCGCCTACCATTTTAAAGTTGATGAACATTGATATTCCAAAGGAAATGGATGGAAATATTTTGGTAGGTTAAACTAAAAACTCATTTTAAATAAAGGGTAAACCCTTTATCAATTATTTCATCCTCTCCGGCGGCAGCAGTTATATCCTGCACTATTATTGATTTAGGACGAGGTTTTATTTCTTTCAAAAAACTCATTAGCTGCGGTCCTACTTTTGTTCCGGTTATTGGTAAAATAACAAATTGTTTTTTCACCAGTATTTTTATGTTGTAAGATTTGATACTATAACTGCTGTCGTTCGTTATCAAGTTTGTGTTTTCGGTTAGGTCAGTAAACTTAATGGTGTCGTGCTTCGCCTTTTCAAACTTAAATTTTATTTTATCCTTTTGTGCAAACGAAAAAGAGTTGGCTATCATCAGAAAAATAATTGCGGTGAGAATATATTTTTTCATTTCTTTTAAAATTAGTTTGTTAAATACACTTTAAATCCTTTATAATGTTTTTCTTTCCCGTCCCTCATCACTACCACTGTTTCTACCAGTATATATTTCAAATCTTTTCTATCGTTAAATACATTCAATAACATTGGAGTAAGTTTAACGCCTTTATTCCTATATGATGTAAGTACATTATCTATACTTACAATAGTAACATAATAAGCCGGTTTCAATCGTTTGTCCACTGCAAAGAGTTCTAAGTTTTTATCAATGTCGGCATATTTTATAGTATCGTTTATTTCTTTATTAAAATAAAATTCGCGTGTTTCTTTAAGTTGTGCCGAAACAAAATTCATAGTTAAAAGAAATAAGCAGAGGATAACTATTTTTTTCATCGTCTAATCTACCACATACACTTTAAATCCTTCGGATACATTGGTGGTACTTCCTTCGGTGGTAACTATTTTATTTATCATAAAAAAGTTGTTCGTTCCTTTTAGGTATTTAATAATATCCACCATATTTTTTGTGAGCTTATTATTAGTTGAGTTTTCCGAAAACGTATAACTCGTATAAGTAACTTCTAAATTAAAAGAAGTAACTTTAATAGTCGTACTGTCGGATTTCAACTCCAGTGTTTTTTTTATGTCCGCTCTATGTAATGTGTCGTTAGGTGCTTTGTCGAGATGAAATAGTTGTTTGTTTGTAGTTTGTGCGGAAATAAAAAATGTGAAACTGAAAATAAATAATGCTGTAATAATTAATTTGTTTTTCATAATTGCAGATAAGAAGTTTATGTAAGGAACTTAAATTTCATTTACTAATTTTCAAAAGTAGATACTAAAACAGAGAAGAAAACAGTTTTTTAGAATAGTAATTAACAAAGGGATTGTTAATTAAATAGCGACTATACTTTTGCTGGGCAACCAACCTACATTGCCGTTTGCAATTTTAATTTCCACCCATTCGCCATTGTCTTCGGTAATATCCACTTTGGTTCCTTCGTGAAGTATAAATAATTTAGTACCCTTCTCGGTTGGTGAGCCATAAACTGTGGCTGCAGCAGAAGTAATAATTGCGTTACTGCTTGTTTTGGTAAGTTCGTATTTATGTTTCGCAACAAAGAAAATAAAAACAGATAAAATAATTAACACACTCCCTCCCCAGAAACCTAATTTTTTTAATCCTTGATGAACGGTAAAAATATAAACACAAAATAAAATAAGAGAAATTACAATGAGCAATATGCATAACTCCGACCAACTTTTCTCGTTCATCATATCCACTACTCCATTTTTCCAAGTAGTTAAAAATAGTTGAGGAGCCACTTCTATTTTATCCTCTATCTTTTGGTTCGCTAATTTCAGATTTACATTTATATCTTCATCATCAGGCAAAAGTTTTTTCGCCCGTTCATAATTTAAAATAGCGTATCCTAAATTACTTGATTTGTAATAAGCATCTCCAAGATTAAAATATAGTTCTGGAGCCACTTCTCCTTTGCTGATAATGTTTTCATAAAACTTAATTGCTTTCGTATAATCGCCTTTTGCATAAGCAGCATTTGCACTGTCGAGCATTACCTTGCTTTCAGTCGCCATCAATGACAAAGAAAAAGAGAACAGTACTAATGCGAAAAGATTACTTAATTTCATTTTCAATTTTAGTAATTAATTCAACCGTGTTATCATATATGTTTTTCAAATCTCCCGACACTGCACTCGGTGCATAATGCGCAAACTCGCAATTATCAAGTGTTGTCATTAATTGCTGAATAGTTGCTTCGCTTACACTTTTTAATTTTAATGACTCAGTAATAGTTTCCTTATTCAAATTAGCCGTCGGGATATTTAATTTATTACTAACATAACCATACAATGCTTTAAATATCTCAACATAAAACTGTTCTTTGTTTTTTTGTTTCAAATGTTTTTCTGCAAGCAAAAGTTGCTTCTTAGCCATCTTTGTTGCTTTCCGGCTTTTTACCGCCACCACATCTTTGTTTTCTTCTCTCCGTTTTCTTAGTAAAATAATAAAGAGAATAAAAATAATAAACGGAAGTATCACCCCTAAATAAAATAATCCTGAACCAAAAAAATAACTTGTTGCAGGGTGCAAATGAATATTATTTGTCTTAATATATCTAATATCATTTCCCAATACTTTTACATCTTCCTTACTTCTTGGATTAAATACACTCGCCGAACCATCACCATCTTTTCCTTTATCCACATGTATTTTAAACTCTGGTGACGGAAGAGTAACGTATTGTTTTTTCTCTGTATCAAAATAACTAAAGTTAATTTGGTCAATTTTATAATCTCCCTCGTGGCGAGGAATAACCAAGTAATCAAATGTTTTACTGCCGCTAACTCCTGTTGGTCCCGCTGTTATATTGTCTTTTGTTTTTGCGTCGTACGTTTCAAAATCTTCAGGGAAATTAACTTTCAGCGGGTCAATCAATTTAATATTTCCTTTTCCTGTTATTGTAATCGTCAGATTTATCGCATCGTTTGCTTTAACTTTATCCTTACTTATTTCTGCCTTAAAAGAATAATCACCAACAGCACCTGCAAATCCAGCTGGTTTATTCGCCTCTGGCAACGGAGTAACATCAATAGTTAACGGTTTGCTTTTTACTGAATACGTTGCATCTTCAAATCCTCCTCCAAAAAATTGGTCAAATATATCGCGTGGTTTTCTGTTCGATTGTTTACGAATTACCACTTCCGCTTTCATTGGTTCTATTGTTAGCTTACCACTTCGTTGCGGAAACAAATAAGTCTTTTTTAATTCCGCAACATTGTAAACCACACCATCCACATTTTCAGTCGCAACTTGTATTTGTTGATTATTAGTAGGTACATCCTGCGACCAGAATCCTGTGTAATCAGGAAATTTAATGTCCTGAAATCCCCTTAATGTATAACGTGTATAAACTTTATGAGTAACTGTTATTTGTTCGCCCTGATAAACTTTTGTTTTATTAACCGAAGTTCTTACAAATAAATTATCACCAATGTCATCACTCGATGGTGATGTAGGTTTTTGTTGATTCTGATTACCTTGATTTTGATTTTGTGTATTAGGAGTTCCGCCTTTAACAACTTCAATCGCCAACGAATTTGATTGAACCGTTGCTCCGTTAACCGTTACACTTGCCGGTGCTATTGTTATTTTCCCTTCCTTTTTTGCGGCAACAATATATGATAATGTTAACGATTGACTCATCGCTCCATTTACAAACGACATAGAAGTGCTTTGGTTAGGTCCCGAGTAAACATCAAACTCATTCAACGCAGGCATTTTAAAATTACTTCCATTTGCATTTAATGAAAACGTAATCTGAAATGTTTCTCCAGCAGCCACCTTTGTTTTACTAGCTGATGCAGTAAATTTTTGTGCCATTGCAGTATTTGCAACCACACAAAACAAAACTAATATGTAATTTATCTTTTTCAATTTCTTTCCTACCAATCCTTTTCTGTTTTCACTTTCACCCCTTTCACTTTTCCTTTCTTCATTTTGTCCTGAAGGTTTTTTTCATCATTCTGCAACGCATCTAATATCCGTTTTGCATCTTCTTTCGATATTTGCGGTTGCTCTTTTTTCTCTTTTTCCTTGTCTTGCTTACCCTTATCTTGTTTTTCCTTGTCTTCTTTTTTGTCTTTGTCTTTCTTATCCTTGTCCTCTTTATCTTTCTTGTCTTTTTTCTTGTCGTCTTTTTTTGGTGGCATTTTATATAATTACTTTTTAAATATAATAATCAATTTGAATTCAAATCACATAACCTATTATTTCAAATATTTGGGGTTTTGGGGTTTTGGGGTTTTGGGGTTTTGGGGA
>CAILDT010000414.1 GCA_903833025.1 uncultured Bacteroidota bacterium
ATAAAATAGCCCGAAACATAGTCTAATTTATATGAAGTTAATTGATAGTCGCGGCGGAAATAATTGTATAAATCGATTTGTAAACGGCCGGTCATTTTGACGAATTTTAAGTCGTGCTGACCGCTGGCAATGACGAGAGTGCTTTCTTCTAACCCTTCTTCGCCAGTGCGCCAATCACGTTTTAAACAGATTTCGTTTTTCTTTCTAGATAATTTCAGAAATTCCTTTTCGCATTTGAGTTCTTTCGCCCGCAAATACATAAACTGGTAATCAAAACCGAAGATGTTATAGCCAATAATGATATCAGGGTCTTCTTTTTGTATGAGTTTAGACCAAGCCAATAACACTTCTTTCTCGGTTTTATAGCTTTCAATCACGGCGCCCTCTACATTGTCGCATGTATCGCGTGCAATGCAATGATTGAGATAGGGTTTATCTTCACCATAGCGTACAAAGGTTGAACCAATAAAAGTGACATTATCACCTTGCAGTGTAGGAAATATCGCCGATAAAGTACGGGTTAATTCCATTAATTTTGTCTCGCGATTAGTTTCGGTATCGGTTAATAAGTCAGTGATGTATCCGTTTTTTTTATAGGGTTTCGCTTTTGGTTTAAATGTTTGCCAATTGAAAGAAGTCGACTTGGCAGAAGAGGCCTCTTCAACAACATCCTCTTGGCGAATACCTTCCGTTATTATACTATCACCTCCTTCATCAGCCCCTCCTCCTTCTACGTCGGCTTCATCCGAATTTTTACTTGTTTTCTGATATTTCGGATCAGTCAAACCCAGATCCATTTCTACTTCCGCTTTACATTGTACCGGTTTAGTTTTAATCCAATCATTGAAATGTTTTTCGATAATTTCCTTAGAGACCTTGTCAATCGGATAGACTTTATCGACATTATCGACGGGTTTATGTGCATAACCAAACGCGGTTAAAATGATTTCTTTCAGATAATCTATATTGTACTGATCTTGATCGACTATATTTGTGGCTAACTTTTTGTAATTTTTCACGGGTAAAGGAAAATCGCCATGACTACTGCTGGCTTCAATATCAAAGCTGCATATTTTATAAGGCACAATAGTTTCTTTATATGGCAGAGGAATAATGTCCATGTAATTAATAGCAAACTCATAATCACATGAAGTATATTTTTTCATTATTTTTCGGGTCTTGGTTCGAGGTAAAGCAATCCAGCCAGAGGGACTAATTTCCTTGATATGAAAGAGTCGCAACAAGGGCGGAATTTGGGCTTCATATAAAATCGTGGAACTGTCTTCAAATAGATAACCCTCCGGATTTAGCTTTCGCTCGGCATTATACCCTTCTTGAATGTACCAGAGACTTTTGGCTTTCTTCATGGCTTGCTCATTTTGAAACGAGAGTTCTATAAAATTATATTGCCGGCCGCCGTCAAAACCGTATAACTTCTTTCGCTTGATCAAGCGCGTTTTAGTAATGGCATTGCCGTATGAACTACCCAAGTCGCAGGATAATTGTGCGACAAATTGTGTTTTCTTACTTTCGTCCCAGTCATCGTCGACTTTGACGTAAAAGAAGGGTGCGTAATTTTGTACATTGATACAAGCTGTTTTACCGCGTTCATTTACACCGTACATTTGGATAGTAAATACTTTTTTGTATGTATTATCATCTTCGTTGGTGATTACAATATCCTTAGTATCAAACGAGAGGAGTTTGAAGGAGTCTTGCATTTTTACTCTTTAGTATAGTATATTTTATTGATTTTATATTGGTTCAATTTTTTATATTAATGTTTTTTATTAGTCTTGCGCGTATGATTGCTTTTGCGCTTATGATTGCTTTTGCGCTTAACGCTTTTATGCTTAATGCTTTTATGCTTAACGCTTTTCTTGCGTTTTATAGTTTTTCTCATAACACTTTGCTTACGCATACCGCCTTTCATGCCAGACAACTGTTTGTTAATAAAACTTAACATAGATGTAGCATCACGTTTCCCATTATAAGCAATCCATTTTTTATTTTGAATTAGTCCAATCGTAGGAAACCCATTCACTTTGCCAAGACCTGATTGTTTTGTTATGCGCTCAATATCTTTATTAAAGACTTTGGATTCAACTGAAACAATAGCTACATTTTTATCTTTATACTCCTTTTTAACCAGATCAATTAATTTTGTCCATTCAGGCGCTAAGGTTTGACAATGCCCGCACCATGTGGCATAAAATTCAATAAACATTGGTGTACTTGCATCAAATAAATTTATTACTTCTTTTAATTCTTGTTTAACACCTTCACCTATAAGTTTTCCATCTATTTCTTTCTTATCTACGGTAATATGCACGACCTCTACACCCATATTATACATTCTTTAGAGATTAAAATATTTAATTTTATATATATGTATAAATCGCTTGTTATTATAATTATATTTCTCTTGGGTTTCTATTTTATATCGCGCTCTAATAATATTGAAACCTTTACTGACGTTTCGGTGGATGCAAGCGGTAATAAAATGACCGCTAATTGCCCTGACGTTCTTATTCAAAAAGGCAGCTCATTATTTCTTTACAATTCTAAACGCGGTAATGTGCCAGGCGTAAATCCCATCCGGTTTGAAAATTTAGAAGAATATGTAGAATTTACTGATTGGCAACGCAGTCAGGGAATTTTGTGTCCTATTTTATTTTTACAGCATGCATATAATGCGCAGGGCGAACCGGTTTATAAAGCGCGACCCAGTCCGACTAATTTACAGGGCGGTTTACCCGACTATCATGTAGATCAAAACAGCCTGCCAAATGGTGTCATCGATAGCCAAACGATTGCAGAAATAATGAAAAATCCGAATCTTATGCCAGCGCCTAAGAATGTGCCTATTCAAGGTTATGGCAATAATGCAAGTGGTGATAATTCATTATTTAATTATAGGACTTCGACGAGTGCAAGCATAAATGATGCAAGCAGTGGCGGAACGCTAGGCAATGATTATAGCCTCGGCGGTACTACGATTAATGCTACAGATGATTACCCTGGGTATAATACGCCGGCTATGATTAAAGGTCAATATACCGACATTGAGAAAAAAGCATTTAAAGGTTTGAGCCCGAATCCCATGGATGATAATTGGGGTGGAATGGATTTTACTGAAAAATTAGTACAAGCGGGATATTATAAAGATGATGAAGTCTCTATTTCTGTCTGATAAGCATAAGTATCGCATAAGCATCGCTATCGCAT
>CAILDT010000415.1 GCA_903833025.1 uncultured Bacteroidota bacterium
CTCTAAAACCAAAAATCACGATTTTTCCAAAAAGCTCGGCTGAGTTTTCACGAAATGGACATTTTTAAAATGTCCAAAATCCATAAAAGTTCATACGGCTTTTGGGAATTTTTCTCACTTTCTCATTTCTCTAATCTACGTATGTTTGTACTAAATTTTTATAATGCTGTTTAACATAGTCGCCATGCAATGCATACATTTCAAAATCCTCATCATCAGGGTGGTACGTCATCACATATGCTTTGGCAGCATCATCGCCTGCTTTTAAATTAGATACTAATTTATCAAATATCTGGCCATCACTATCATGCCAAGCGACCGTAACGCCTTCCATCCAAGCGTGGTCGGTGTTGCGCGGGTCATCGATAACACCATCGGCGGCGCAAGTTTTGTCAGCTTTGTCAGTGCAGCCGAACAAAATATATCCGTCGTTTTTTATAAGTTTTTCCACATATGCTTTTTCAGCCTTGCCTTCATCTTCGGTAATATCAAAGGTTTCTTCGAATAATTCTCGGATAGTGCCGTATAAATAACATTCATATTCAGTTGTGCCATCCGGCAAAGTTGTATATTTTAACATACCACCGGGTAATGCCTGTTCGCTGTCGCCGCCGCCTTTATCTTTCCGTATGATGCCGATAAATTTCAAAGTCGGTAAGCCATTACGCAAGATCAATTCACCGGTTTTCTTGTCTTTATCAAATGCGCTGAATAATGGATCACCGGCTTGATTACTACCCCATTTGCCCAAGAGACCGCGTCCGCTTGATCCAGTTCTTCCGATCGGATTCATCGGTCTGCCATCCATAGTGAATTGTAAGAAATTACTGCCTGGTCTTTTTGCGAAATCAATATCATTTGGGTTTAAAGGATCAGCCCATTCAGGAGGAGTTGCGCTGAAATAAACTGGCCGGTTATTCTCATATGGAGTATACGGTTTTGTATCTGATCTGACATGCCATGAAATATTTTCAGGTGCAATATAAACACGCATTGAACCGCCCTTTGTCTCATCATCTTTTTCAACGAGCATTTTCTTATGTGTTGTTAGCGGTGTACATTTTTGTTTCAGATTGACCAATGTGAAACTTCTTGTTTTTTCTGTCGCTGGTGGCGCGACCATTATTGTCGGTACTGTTGCGGATGCTTTTGCTGATAATTTGCTAATAGATTGTCCCATTTTATTTGTGTGTTGAAATACTATTTATTTTTAATAAAAATAGCATTTCAATTTTTTACATTAATATTCACCAACTAACGTGCGGTTACCGCCTCGCTCATTTATATACTTCATTTGTTCAGGCGAAGCACATACACATCCATCAGAATTCGAATAGCTAGAAGGACAACATTCTGGCGAAAATTTATTATTATCAAAAACTAAAAGCTCGCCTTCAGGTAATGGAACAGGCACGCCCTCGTTTTTTTCCAAGGAAGAATAAATATTTATCTCGTCATTTACAGTACTTGGTTTTGCGTTTGCAGCTACATCGGCATTTTCCCAACTTCGTTTAACACCATCACCCATCTTATAATCAAGTGCTGAACCAAGACCAACTAAACCTGCTTGAAATCCTTCTTTAACACCTCCAAAAAAATATAAGAAAACAACTGCTGCCACAATTAGCCAAAATCCACCAACAACTATAATAATTTTTAAAGAAATGGTTTGATTTAAAAAACTATTAATGCTCATTATAATACTAAAGTAGATAAAATAATAATGAAAAATCTATTCTTCTTTTTTATCTTTCTCTTTCTTATCAATCCCTTTTGATTTATTCTTTCTCTCAATAATTGTTTTTTTTGTTGAATTTATAATATTGGTTAGATAGTCAATGGTATTATTCACGCCACCTAACATTAATATAACTATTAATAACACTAATAAACTGCCGCCAACAATAATAAATATGATTGTTTTAATTGACAATTTAAAATCAAAGAAATCATTTACGTTATTAATTTCCTCGCTCATTTTTATACTATAAAATTATATAAAATTTTATGGTATAAAATGTATATTATTAATTAAATTGTCTCAAATACTTATCTATTCCCGAATTATAATCATTAAATCGAATATCATTAACTACCATAAATTTGCTATCGGTCAAAAAATGGTATAAGAATGGTTCAGCCTCATTTATGGCAACAATCTCTCTTTCTTTCCAATTCATACAGTTAATTATACCTAAAGTCTTATCATCAACGTGTATATTTTTAGAACCGCATATTGTTTTACTAGTGCCATTAAAAGTATAAGTATAATTATAAACAGCCAAATCGTGCGCAGCAATTTTAACTACCCCTACAATTTTATCACCAGATGCCAATACATCATTCACTTTTACTTTATTAATCGGTATATTGGAGCCATTGTTTAATGTCATAAATGAATCACCAGTAAAACCGCTATCCAATTGTGTATGAATATCCTGCACAGTAAATTCTTCAGGTAAATAACCAGATGGCACACAATATTTATGTAAATCCTCTATAACCTCTTCGTCAATATCGTCCCAATCGGAAAAAAGCGTATCACCAATGAAGAAGGATTTGTCGTCTGTATTCAAACAATAGACAAACGGTTCGTTGTACATAGGCACGTATACACTCTCCGGATGGTATTTCACCTTGATCCATTTCAAAGTGTTATGATAAACACGATGTTCACCGGTAACATAGATACCGCGCAATTTATAAATGTTTTGTTCATCAGCCGCGAATTTGATGACGGCTGTCACAGTAGAACCATTCCTTAATTTATCGCCCACCTTTATATCCCCGATCGGTTTCCTTATTTTCCCTTCTATCCAGCCAGAACGGTCTAAATCAACTGGCGTATTCTCGGCAAAACAGCCTGGAATACCAGGTAGAGGCGGGGCAGACAAATGCATCACTCGCAATAACATGGATTCAAACCAAGCAGTTGGTATCAATATAGCAAGCATAACTGTTGTAAAAATTATGGCAGTCATTGACCATGGCACAGAAATTGCTGGTCCAACAATAGGTATAAAAAACCACAAGGCAGAAAGAATCCAGAAAAGAATAATCGCAATAGCAATACAGATTAAGATAATAACAATAAAATCAATTATATTCAAAAACAAGGAAATCAACGCCATATAACTGCCAAACAGAGTGTATAAAGCAGTCGTCATTATTCCATTCACTTTTAACAATGAATCTTTTGTTTTAATCACATACCGAATAACAATGACGACAAAATTGTTTATGGCGGCATAAATTTGTTTTACAATAGAAGAAAATTGGTTCCGCAAGTTTGCAGTCATCTGCCGCAGTTTATTAAACGCATATACTAAACTATTCACCGCATCTTGTATAACTTGAACAGCAAATTGTAACGGTTGCACGGCAATTAAAACAACATCTTTCAAAATATTATTTAAACAATAATTAAAATTGCTTGCGGTATACTCAAATTTTGACATATCCGTCGGTTTTTGAATAAATCCGGCAAAAGGCAAAAATAATGGGTTACAACGCTGCGCTGGCCACTCGGCTTTTACAACCTCTATAACATTAACGAAATAATAATAATTTATAAAGACGATAAAGGATATACATATAACAGCTGCAACCCATACATCGTTACCATATTTATCCATATAACCAGATTTTTTATATAATACATTTAATTTTCTTATAATACTATCTTTACTGCTCATATATAGTATATATATA
>CAILDT010000416.1 GCA_903833025.1 uncultured Bacteroidota bacterium
AAAAATTATTAAAGAAACATGGGGTTCTGCCACAAAATGTAGAATCTATGGCGGAAACCTTAATCAATGGCGTAAAACGCGTGGAAAACGGTCAATATGCCATAATTCATGATACAAAAAATAATACAGAAATGCTAAACATGTTTTATTTTAAACGCGCAAATAATCGTTGGGAACAAGATACAAGTATAACACCAGATATGATGGCCGACAATGAGAGTTTTTTATGTAATTTTCAAGAAAACTGTATAGAAGTAACAAAAAAATATGATGCGATTTGTGAGCCGATGAATGTAAATAAAAAGACAGTCACACAAAACGCACTAAAAGAAATGATAAATCAGTTTGATAAAACATACCAAGTTTCAAAAGAACAGTTGCAGAAAATATTGGAAGAGAAATTTCTGTATTACTTTGATACATGGGATAAAATGAAGGATATTGAAATAAATAATAAATTCAAATATAATTTGCAACAAGTGCGAATCGGTGTAAAGGCAGAAGAAGAAGAGATGGAACAAATAGTCAGCCCGTATAAAAACCTTCGCGATATTGTTCTCGGTCAATCCGATTTTGTGAAAAAACAGTGGGATATTGTACGATTTGCAGTGAAATATACAAGAGAAGCGATCCGTTCTGCATCAGAAGATGAGCATTGGCGATATTGTATAAAAACAAATACGAAATTATTACCCATCTTTTTATATGAATTAGCTGGGGTATGGTGTGAAGACCCGGATAATTATTTAAAAAAAATGGATTTCGTTATAAAGGAACAAGGTGCGGCGAGTGATGATGGCGATTCGTGGGTAGATAAATATAGCGGTTATGTCATCAAACAAATTGACTTTGATATTGATGAAGGATACGAAGAAGGATATCGCGTAAATACACGCGCACAATTAGAAAAAGACGCCGGTGCGGCTATCTTGAGTGCGAGTCAAAAACCAGTTCAAATAGATACGCCTTTGACAAAAATGATTCACAATATTATAAATTCTGTCGGTGGTTTTATGGGGATTCAATTAGAGAGTCAGAAGGAATTTATTGTTAAGGTGGCAAATTCGGCCATCAAAAATTCATTGCCATCCGAAGATGCCTATAAAACAAAGATTGAAGAAATGGCAAAGAAAGGAAAAGCCATATCATCGTATAAAGATGTGTATAATTTGACAGTATTATATAATACGTTGGGATCGTTATTAATCGGAATTCAAACAAGTATTCCATCCGTTCGTACTAGAAAAACATTTCCCGGATGTGTTCGGTCTTTTGACGGGTATCCATTTCAAGGAAGTGGCGACTTTAGTGCGTTACGTTATTTGAGCTGCGTTGTCTATAAAATACGTAACAAAGTGGAGCCATGGAGTGCATTGACAAAAACAAAGGAGGATTCTATTTTTGACAAATTGAAGACCTTTATTGATAGCTATTTATTGTCAAATGAGGACGTCGTGCGCAAAATTCAAGAAAAAACGGAATATATTTTAACGAATCCGCCTGAAATAATACCCAAAGAACATGAATTGAGTACGTGGCTTGAATTTCTTCCACCATTAGTGCGCTTTACTTTGAAACCGTTTCCTCAAAATATTTCTCCTGCTTTCAAGAAGACCTTGATGCAAGATTTCAAATCCGGTGCGAGAGCACAAAGAGAGAAAGTGCTAGTTATTGAATCCAAGATTATTCAGTTTTCCTTGGCGATTCAAGAAAGAATACAACGTATATTGGATAAAAAGAAATTATTACTAACGAATGCAATAAATGAGCCATTTTTAGAAAATGCATGCTGCAATGAAAAAGAAAGGAGGGGTTTAACCGCTGTTCAATATTTTGAAAAGGAGGACAATGAGATTAAATTATGTAATAATATTGTGGAAGAGTTATCGCGTTTATTATATGATATACAAGCGGTATCTAAAGGCCCCTTCTTTTTTTGCCGTGAAAATACAAAGATTCAATATCCGCCGCTAATGAACGATTTTAATGAAGATACTATTTATCAGGCCTTTATTGTTTTATGTAAGTTTAATTCGGCGGTTCCTATTACACCGGATTTGTTGGCAGTATGTACAGACAAACCGGATTATTTGAATTTATCCGATTCCATTTCGGAAAAAATACGCAAATTAAAAGAAGACGGGCGCAAATACACGAATGAATCCATGACGCGTTTGTTGCAGATAGTCAATAGAAACAATATGGTTACGGTAAAACTAGATAGTCCAGCGATTACATTGATTCAAAAATTGCGTGATGTTTTGAAAGATATTGCTCATGCAAAAGAT
>CAILDT010000417.1 GCA_903833025.1 uncultured Bacteroidota bacterium
AAAAATTATGTCTACTATCGTAACTTCTTTTAGATTATTAACAGGTGCTCAATTTGCTCCGAAATGGGGTGCTCAGTTTGCTCCGAAATGCACTGCTCACTTTAAACCGAAATACTATGCTCAATTTGTCCGAAATCTCCAGATTCTCGCCGCTAATGTTATTTATGCTTCTATTTATTGCTCCAGGTGTGGTGTCGTATATTTACCACCACAAATTGCTGAAGGCAAAAGGAGTATAATCCTCAACGAATTAAAAACCTATATTTGTGCCTTTAAAATTAACAAATGCACTTGTTTTTCGCTTTGTTGAGCACAAAATGTAATGGATAGTTTAAGTTTAGCTCCTATAGTTATTTTTGTTTATAACCGTCCTTGGCATACTGAAAAAATGCTGGAGAGTTTAAAAAATAACAAACTTTCAAATTTATCGGAAATATATGTGTTTGCTGATGGGCAAAAGGAAAATGTGAATGCGAATGATTTGCAGAAAATAAACGAAACACGTGCTCTTTTAAAGAAAATAGATTGGTGCAAAAAAATAACCATTATAGAACAAGATGCCAATAAAGGGCTCGCCACATCTATCATTAACGGAGTAACAGAGGTAATAAACAAACACGGCAAAGCAATTGTGCTGGAAGACGATTTACTTTTGTCTTCCCAATTTCTGGAATTTATGAATGAAGGGTTAGCTGTTTATGAAAATGCACCAAATGTATATTCTATTAATGGGTTTATGTTTCCAATAAATTTCAATCAAAAAAAAGTGGTGCTGCTTCCTTATATATTCACTTGGGGGTGGGCTACTTGGAAAAGTAAGTGGAACGCTTTTGATAGTGAAATGGAGCATAAAGAAACTGTTTTGGCAAATAATTTTTTGTCCGAACGATTTAATTTAGGCGATTATAAATACACCAATATGCTAAATTTCGAAAATAACTCGTGGGGTATAAAATGGTATTATTCTGTATTTTTAAGAAATGGATTAAGTGTTTTCCCAACTCACTCATTGGTTAAAAATATAGGTTTGGATGGTTCGGGAACTAATTCTGGAATAGAAAACGAAATGGACTTAGATATAAATATGAGGATGGTGGTGAACCTTTATGAAAAAATGGATTTGCTATTTTTTGACAAATTCATTTTATATTTCAAGAAGAAGGATAAAGGGAGATTTTTTGGAAGAAAGAAATAAATTTTATATGGGAGGAATAAAAAATATTATTAAAAAGTTAATTGGCTACCAAAGCCCAATTGCAAAGCTTATAAAAGAGGGGTATATAATAGTTGGTAAAAATTCGGATATTTCTGGAATGAATGTTATTATTAGAAAAAAACAGAAACGCACTTATTTAACAATTGGAGATAATTGTATTGTAACAGGTTCGTTTTTTTTTGAGAAAGAAAGCGCAATAATAAATATCGGTTCAAATACCTATATAGGTGGTGGTTCTTTTATTGCTGCCGATAAAATTACAATTGGCAATGATGTTTTGATTTCGTGGGGCTGCACTGTTTCTGATACAAACGCACATTCTTTAAATTGGGAAGAGCGTAAAAAGGATGTGAGCGATTGGAAAAAGGGAGTAGAAGAGGGCAAAATTGGCGAGTATAAAAATTGGGACAATGTGGTTTCAAAACCTGTGATTATAGGCGATAAATGCTGGATTGGGTTTAATAGTATAATTTTAAAAGGTGTTACTTTGGACGAAAAGTGTGTGGTGGGAGCAGGAAGTGTGGTAACTAAATCGTTTGAAAAGGAATCAACAATTGGTGGTAATCCTGCTGGTTTAATAAAAGGGAAATAAGAAAATGACTTGGGAGGAAACTATTCTTTTTGCTCGGAAACAAGAAGATTTGAAAGAGTTAATAAAACAATGTTATCTCACCGAAGATTTGAAATGGAATGTGGAAAGTTATAGAACTTGTGATGAATTCAAAGAAATATTGAAAATGATTAAAATATATTCGCCCGAAGGAAAATCCATTTTGGAATTTGGTTCTGGTAATGGAATAGCTGCTTTGAGCTTTGCATTAAATGGATATGATGTTACAAGTTCCGAACCTGATGAAAGTGAAACAGTGGGAGCAGGTGCAATAAAAAGATTGAAAGCCGCTTATCATTTAGCTAATGTAAAAGTTATTAAATCGTATGCTGAAGAAATAGAGGAAAGTGATGATAGTTATGATATTATTTTTGCTCGTCAATGTATGCACCACGCTAATGACTTGGAAAAGTTTGTACAAAATGCTTACCGTATGTTAAAGCCGAAAGGCTTGTTTTTAACAGTAAGAGACCACGTAATAAATTCAGATGTCAACAAACAAGAATTTTTAAAAACACATCCGCTTCATAAATATTATGGTGGTGAAAATGCGTTTACCTTGAATGAATATGAAAATGCTTTTCGAAAAGCAGGATTTAAAATTGAGAAAACAATAAAATATTTCGATAGTTTGATTAATTATTTTCCCGAAGAAAATGTTTCATTAAAAACTCTAAATGACAGAAGAAATAATTTTATTTTGAAGAAGTTTCCTAATCTTAGTAAAGTTGATTTTTTTAAAAAAATGTTACTGAAATCATTTGAAATGAAAAACGGAAAGATAACAGATGACTCATCAATAGTAGGCAGAATGTACAGTTTTATAGCAATTAAGGAATAATGAAAATACTACTACTTGGCGCGTCGGGGTTTATTGGTAATGCTTGTTTTGATTTTTTTTCAACTGATAATGAAGTTATAGGAGTTGATATTTTTGATTACCACTCCAAAGGAATTATTACAGATAATGATTTTTCTGTTACCCGAAAATTAATAACTGAAACTAAATTTGATGTAATTATTAATTGTGCTGGCACGGCTAATATTCAGGAAAGTTTTATTAATACCGCTAAAGATTTTTATTCAAATACTGTTTTTGTTCAAAATGTTTTGGAACTGATAAAGAACGAAAACAAGAATGCTAAATTCATAAATTTATCTAGTGCTGCTGTTTATGGTAACCCAGATTTATTACCTATATCTGAAACGGCAACTACTAAACCACTTTCTCCTTATGGGTTTCATAAACTGTTAAGCGAGCAGATAGTAAAAGAATATTCGAGTATGTTTAATCTCAATGCCCTGTCAGTTCGAATATTTTCGGCGTATGGAATAGGAATGAAAAAACAATTGTTTTTTGATTTGTATTCTAAATTTCAAGCAAATGATAAGGTAATTCAATTATCAGGCACAGGAAACGAGTCGCGCGACTTTATATATGTATCGGATATTGTTGCCAGTTTAGATTTACTTATTAATAAAGGGTCATTCAATGGAGAAGTTTATAATTTGGCAAGTGGTGAGGAATCATTTATTAATAGTACAGTACAGTTATTTGCCGAAATAATTAATTATAAAGGAGAAGTTATTTATTCTAATTCTCAATTCGATGGATATCCTTTAAATTGGCGCGCTGATACTTCGAAATTAAAAACAATAGGATTTTTGCC
>CAILDT010000418.1 GCA_903833025.1 uncultured Bacteroidota bacterium
AAATAGAAGCACAAATTTCATCCGTCATTTCAGGAACTTGTTGTCCGTCTTTACCCTGAAAACCATTTGCCATTAACCATTCGCGAACAAACTCTTTTGACAATTGTTTTTGCGCTTCTCCCTTTTCTTGACGAGTTTCATACCCTTCTTTATAAAAATAGCGGGAAGAATCGGGAGTATGAATTTCATCAATCAAAAATATTTTTCCGTCTTTCTTTCCGAATTCATATTTAGTATCCACTAATATCAATCCCATAGAAGCAGCTATTTCGGTACCTCTTTGAAACACAGCGCGCGTATATTTTTCTAATTGTTCGTAATCTTCTTTCGAAACAAGACCTTGTTTTATTATTTCTTCTTTCGAAATATCTTCGTCGTGACCAACGGAAGCTTTGGTAGTGGGGGTTAAAATAGGTTCAGGGAATTTATCGTTCTCTTTCATCCCGTCCGGCATAGCAACGCCACACACAGTGCGCTTACCTGCTTTATACTCTCGCCAGGCGTGCCCAGATAAATAACCACGAATAACCATTTCTACTTTAAATGGTTCGCAGAATAAACCAACAGTTACCATTGGGTCGGGCACGGCGACAACCCAGTTAGGAACGATGTCTTCAGTTGCTTTCAAAAACTTGGCAGCAATTTGGTTTAATACTTGTCCTTTATAAGGTATGCCTTTTGGCAGCACCACATCGAAAGCGGAAATACGGTCGCTTACAATCATTACCAACACTTCGTCGTTGATGTTGTACACATCACGTACTTTACCTTTGTAAAAACTTTTTTGTTTTGGGAAATTGAATTTTGTTTCTGTTATTGCGTTCATTTTTTAATTGTTTATTTGTTATTGTTTATTGATTATTTTTTCTCGTATTCTTCAATTATTCTTTTCACTATTTTATGGCGTATCACATCACTTCCGTCGAGTTCTATAAAATCAACACCTTCTACATTTTTTAATATTCGATGTGCTTGCAATAATCCTGAAGGTTGATGCTTTGGTAGATCTATTTGTGTTACATCGCCAGTGATGACAAACTTTGCGGAAGTTCCCATTCTGGTTAAAAACATTTTCAATTGAGCTTCGGTTGCATTTTGTGCTTCATCCAAAATAACAAAAGCATTATCCAACGTTCTGCCACGCATAAAAGCAAGTGGTGCAATTTGAATTACTCTATTCTCCATATAATAGGATAGCTTATCGGCAGCAATCATATCGCCAAGAGCATCGTATAACGGTTGCAAATAGGGGTCGAGTTTATCTTTTAAATCACCGGGCAGGAAACCGAGATTCTCACCTGCCTCCACAGCAGGACGAGTAAGTATTATTTTTTTTACTTCTTTATTTTTTAAAGCACGAACTGCTAATGCAACCGCAGTATATGTTTTACCAGTACCAGCAGGACCGACAGCAAACATCATATCATTCTTCGAAATGCTTTCCACCATTCTGCGTTGGTTGTCGGTACGGGCTTTTATAACTAATCCGCTATTTCCGAAAACTAAAACATCGTCTCCAAGTGCTTCAGCAGCGGTGGTTGCTTTATTACCACTGCCGTTTTTGTTGCCTCCTAATATTTGTTCAACTGCATTATCTGTTAAGTTTCCATATCTGTTATAATATGCAGTCAATACATTTACCATCATTTCCATTTGATTAATATCCTCCTCTTCACCACTAATTTTAATGGTTTCACCTCTGCCAACAATTTTTAATTTAGGGAAACGTTTTTTTATTAATTCCAATTTAGAATCGTTGACACCGTATAAATCAACAGGGGCAATATCTTCGAGAACAATTTTCTTTTCTATCAATGTAACTACCTTTATGCTTTTGAACTCTTTTTATTTTAGTGCACGAAAATAACATATTTTTGCCTATCGAAGTGAAAAAACAATGCTTTGAATTTTTAATTAATTACTAACAATGGCAATTATTACTCTTACTACCGACTTTGGGTTGAAAGACCATTACCTTAGTTCTGTTAAGGGCGCGATATTAACTCAATTGCCGGACGCTGTTATTGTTGATATTTCCAACGTTATCGAAAAATATCATTTACCTGATACTGCCTTTATATTAAAGAATGCTTTTGCCAATTTCCCGAAAGGAACAATACATATAATAGGAGTAAAAGCAAACTATACCAAAGAAACTCCTCATTTGATTGTATTTGCGCAAGGTCATTATTTTATTGGTGCTGATAATGGAATTTTCTCTTTACTTTTTGAAGGTGGTATTGATAAAATAATTGCATTGCCACAGAGCGATTCCGTATTCCCGACACGCGATGTGTTTGCAAAAGCTGCTTGCGATTTGGCGAAAGGAATACAGATAGAAGAGCTGGGTGTTAAAAAAGATAGTGTAACGCAAATGATACCATTTAATGCTGCTCCTGCCGGAGATATGATTAGAGGATTGGTTATTTATGTGGATGTTTTTGGTAATTCGGTAACTAATATTTCGAAAAGGTTATTTGAGCAAACCAGCAAAGGCAGAGGTTTTATAATAGAAGTAGGAAAACATCAGATAGAGAAAATAAGTAAATCGTACAGTGATGTACCCAATGGTGAAATACTTGTTTTGTTTAATTCGTCCGACAATTTAGAGATTGCAGTAAACCAGGGAAACGCTGACAGGTTGCTTGCTTTACAAGTTAATGCTTCCATTTTAGTTCAGTTTGTATGATAATAAGAATAGTAAAAATGACTTTTGAAATGGATAAGGTTGCGGATTTTCTCGCCTTGTTTAATTCATCCAAACATAAAATAAGAAACTTTGAAGGATGCACGCATCTTGAGTTATTGAACGATATAGATTCGCCGAATATATATTTTACGTATAGTTATTGGGAATCCTCAACCGACTTGGACAACTACCGCAACTCCGAGCTATTTAAAGCTGTGTGGAGCAAAACAAAAGTTTTGTTTATAGCTAAAGCAGAGGCGTGGAGCGTGGAGCAAAAAGTAATATTATAACTATACATTTAGTTTGGGTACACCAATTATAAACTCTTCTCGCTTATTAATCGGAATATTTATTTCATTAATAATAATTATTACTCCGCTTGTTTATAGTAACAAAACAGTTGATATTACTTTAGTTCCGCAGTTTTTTATTTTCTCCATCTTTTTAACGCTTGCTATTGTTTTGTTTTTTGTTTTTGGAATTATGAGAAGTTATTCTCTG
>CAILDT010000419.1 GCA_903833025.1 uncultured Bacteroidota bacterium
CTTACTCCTGGCTCATCGTTGCGAAGTTCAAAAGTAAAGCCTGTTTATTATAGCGATATTTTGAGTGCCTTTATGAGTGATACTTCAAAGGCGAAGGTTTCGTTCGTAGTTCAGAATCTCGAATATAAATTTAAGGGAGGTAAACTTGGATTAAGAGATATTAATTTTAGTGAAGATTCCGGCAAGCTTATAGGAATAATGGGTGGTTCTGGTGCTGGAAAATCCACTTTATTAAATGTATTAAATGGTAACGAAATACCAAGCGGTGGCTCTGTAAAAATTAATGGAATTAATATTCATTCGGAGAAAAATAAAATTGAAGGAGTTATTGGTCACGTTTCGCAGGATGATTTATTGATTGAAGAGTTAACAGTTTTCCAAAATCTTTTTTACAATGCAAAACTTTGTTTTGGAAATAAAACCGATGAGGTAATTTCTCAACGGGTTGTTGATGTGTTAACCAGCATCGGATTAATAGAAACTCGCGATTTAAAAGTTGGTAGTCCGCTGGAAAAAACAATTTCTGGGGGACAACGTAAGCGTTTGAACATTGCATTAGAGTTAATTCGTGAACCATCTGTCCTTTTTGTAGATGAGCCAACTTCTGGTCTTTCATCAAGAGATTCGGAAAATATAATGGACTTACTAAAGGAACTTGCTTTAAAAGGGAAATTAGTTTTTGTGGTAATTCACCAACCTTCATCCGATATTTTCAAGATGTTTGATAAGCTGATGATACTTGATGTTGGGGGTTATCCTATTTATTATGGCAACCCTGTTGATTCGGTTATTTATTTTAAAACTGTTGTAAATCACGCAAACAGTAATGAAAGTGAATGTATAGAATGTGGTAACGTAAACCCTGAACAGGTATTTAATATTATAGAATCGAAGGTGTTGGATGAGTATGGTAATCTTACATTAAACAGAAAAGTTTCGCCTGCCGAATGGAATGTGCAGTACAAAGAAAAGATTGAAACTAAGATTGAAGACGTAAAAGTTATTACTGAAATACCTGAAAGCACTTTTAAAGTCCCCAGTAAATTCAAGCAGTTTAAGGTTTTTATTACACGTGATGTTCTATCTAAACTAACAAACAAACAATATCTTTTAATCAATTTTCTGGAAGCTCCGTTGCTTGCTTTTATTCTTGCATACTTCGTTAAATTTGTAAATAAAGATATATCAAACAAAGTAGGATATACATTTCGTGAAAACGAAAACATTATTATTTATATGTTTATGGCAGTGGTGGTTGCCCTGTTTATAGGACTTACCGTAAGTGCCGAAGAGATTATAAAAGATAGAAAGATTCAAAAGCGTGAATCGTTTTTAAATCTTAGTAAAGGAAGTTACATCTGGTCGAAGATTGTAATTATGTTTTCGCTATCATCCATTCAGGCAATTTTATTTGTGCTTGTTGGGAATTACGTTTTAGAAATACATAATATGACTGGGGCTTATTGGCTTACTTTATTTAGCACATTCTGTTTCGCAAATATGCTTGGTTTAAATATTTCAGCAAGTTTTAATTCAGCTGTTACTATTTATATTTTAATTCCTATTTTAATTATTCCGCAATTATTATTCAGTGGGGTAATGGTGAAGTTTGATAAATTAAATCCTGTGATTACATCACAAAATTTTGTGCCTGTGGTGGGCGATATGATGTGTTCGCGCTGGGCATTCGAAGCTATTGCTGTAAAACAATTCAGAGATAACGAATATAATAAGTCTTTATATCATTTCGAAAAAAGGATACGAATAGCTACTTATAAAAAAGATTATTGGCTGCCAAAGATGAATGCAAAAATGGACTTGTGTATTAGCGAATATAAAAATCCGGAAAACAAACAAGAGGTAACGGATGCTTTGAAGATGTTGCAATCTGAAATAAAAAAAGAATTATCGCTTGATGAAAATGCGAATTTGAAATGCGATGGAATAGACAATTTGACTATTGGCAGTTTCAGTCCGGCAGTGGCAGACCAGATAAATTCTTTTTTAGAAAAATTAAAAAACGCTTATATTAATAAGAATAATAAAACAGGTAATGCGGAAGATGCATACATAAGCAGTTTGAACAAGGATTCAGTTTCGCGCTGGAAATATTTAAAACTGAAAGACGAATATGATAACGAAAGCTTGGATGATTTAGTTACGAATAAAAACACGCTGACTCCGACATTGGATTTGGATGGGCAATTGATTCAAAAGAAATATCCTATTTATCTCGACCCTGTGGATTCGGATTTAGGACGTGCACAATTTTTTGCTCCCTGCAAAAAACTATTCGGGAATTACGTAGATACTTTTTACTTCGATTTGGGTGTGGTGTGGTTAATGTCGATAATACTTGGTTTTACTTTGTATTTCGAGGTGCTGAAAAACTTTATCTCTATGCTGGAAAATATATTCAGCAAATTTGGAAAGAAAAAACAATAATTAAAAGGAGGAAACTTATTTCTCCAATATTGCTTTAATATTGGGCTTAAAGTAAAGATTGCTTTTCAATATTTTTCCGTCTTCACGAAATATGGGTTGTCCGTTTTCATCGAGCTTACTCATATTGCTTCGTTGAATTTCATCAAACACTTCTTCAATTTTATGTTGCAAACCGTGACGGAGAATAGTTCCAAAAAGAATATACAATTGGTCGCCGAGGGCATCGGCTATCTCCACCAAATCACCATTTTTACAGGCTTCTAAATATTCTTCGTTTTCTTCTTTTATTAAATTATAACGAAGCATATATTCATTTTCTCCCACTTCTGCAGTAGGTGTATAGCGGTTTCCGATTTTAAATACATCGTGAAACTTCTCTACATATTTTATTTTATTTATCATAGTGTTTGTTGCCTCACCCTTTATCTCCTCTCCAAAGGAGAGCGGGAGGTTAATTTAGTTTGTTTTTTGTACTCCTACTCTCTCCCTTTGGGGGAGAGGATTAAGGAGAGGGGCTGTTTTTATTTCTTCTTCTTCGCGTTATACTGTGCATTTAAGCCATCCAAAATTTCATTGGTAATATCGAAGCTATCGTTTGCCAATAAAACAGGGCTTAACGGACCTTCGCTATAACCGAGCACATAATTATAATGTCCTGCTTTGTTATATTCTTTAATATAATCGGTCAGGTTTTTTCGTGCTTCTTCGGTTATTGCTTGCACTTTATCTTCCAGCGCAGCTGATTTGCGTTGTATCTGGTCTAAATCTTCTTTACGTTTTGCAAATGCTTCTTGCTCTGTTTTTATTTGATTTTCGGATAACAATCCTTTATCCGCTTTTTCCTGAAACGCCTGATAATCGGTTTGCAACTTTTGCCCTGCCGTTTGATATTGAGTTTCGTATTGGTGTTGCTCTGCCTGAACAGATTTGCTCACATCTTTTAAATACTCATATTTATTGCTCAACTCATCCAAATTTACATACACAATTTTGGATGCTCTTATATCTTTCGGCAATCTCACAATAGGTTTTGAAGCTGTAATAGAATCATTGGTTTTGCTTGTAGCATCAGCAGTTTTATTGATGCTCGAAAAATGCAAGTAATACAATATTGCTACTGATATTAGTAAAACTACATTCAGGAAAACGGAAATATTTTTATTCATTTTTTATATTGATTTTTATATGTAAACAGAAATAAAATGCTCTTCAAAAAATTAAGAACATTTTATATTTACCCGAAACTAGTTTGCTATTAATGTTTTGCCAAATAATCAGCAACACCAGCATGAGATTCCTTCATTGCAACATCTCCCTTGTGCCAGTTAGCAGGACAAACTTCCCCATTCTCTTCAAAAAACTGCAATGCATCAATCATCCGCAAAGCTTCATCCACATTTCTGCCAAGTGGCAAATCGTTAATTAATTGATGACGCACAATGCCATTTTTATCAATCAGATACAATCCTCTGTAAGCTATCATCGGGCCTGTGGCAACTAATTCGTTAGCATCATTCACATCATAATCCCCAAAAAGAACATCATAATTTATCGAAATTATTTTGGTTGTATCAGCAACTATTGGGTATTTCACACCCTGAATTCCACCTTGCCCTTTTGGCATTTGTAACCAGCCCCAATGCGACTGTTCTGTATCCGTAGAACAAGCTACTACAGCAACATTACGAGATTCAAACTCAGCAATTTTATCCTGAAAAGCATGCAACTCTGTTGGACAAACAAAAGTAAAATCCTTTGGATAAAAAAAGAAAAGTACATGTTTTTTGCCTATAAACTGCTCCAAAGAATAGTCATTAACTATTTCTCCTCCATTTACCACTGCTTTTGCCTTGAAAGATGGCGCTTTTTTTCCTACTAATGACATAATTTTATATTTATTAAAGTTTAAATTGTTTTTTTACGGCGCAAAATTACAAAAATAACTTTTACCAAGCCCTTAAACAAATTGTTATCTTCGCGCTTCAAAATCCAAAACAATATTCTATAACTAATTAAATTTTATAAACTATGGCAATCGAAATCGGACAACAAGCTCCTCTATTTTCTTTAAAAGATTCAGACAAAAACCTCGTTAACCTTGCCGACTGCAAAGGGAAAAACGTGGTATTATTATTTTTTCCAGCAGCATTTACTGGTACTTGTACAAAGGAACTTTGTCAAACTCGCGACGAACTTTCTTACTACAACGATTTAAACGCTACTGTTTTCGGTATATCTGTAGATATGCCTTTTACCTTAGCAAAGTTTAAGGAGATGAATAATTACAATTTTACATTGTTATCCGATTTCAACAAAGAGGCATCTACTGCTTATCAGGCAATTTACGATTTATGGATTCACGGCTTAAAAGGTGTTAGCAAACGTGCTTCTTTTGTGATTGATAAAGATGGCATTGTGCGCTATGCCGAAGTGTTGGAAGATGCTGGTGCGTATCCAAATTTTGATGCGTTGAAAGGTGCGTTAAGTAAATTGGGATAAATTAATGGTTAATGGTTAATAAAAATCCGACTCTGAAATTTCAGAGCCGGATTTTTTATTTAATTTTTATATCCGCATAATATTTATACTTTAGCTGTCCGAAATATTTTCTGTTCTATCAGCATACATTTTTAGAACTCTTAAAAATACGAAGAAACACCACTAATAGCATTGTTATAGAGAAACAAACGACAGTGCTGATTATACAAAACAAAGCTTAGTTTTATTTTTATCTTTTCTGTTTTGTTTATTCCCATTTGATTAAAGAATTTAGTTGCGAGGTAACTATTTTCCGATATATAATCCTTATGAAATTATAAATTGTGTGTTTTTTATTTAATTTTTAAAATATATTGATATGAAAAAAAACTTAGTTTTAATAGCAAATGTCCGATTCATCATTTTAGCAACGGTGTTGCCTGTGCACACAGTTAAGGGGGTAATTAACTACCCTAAAAAAGGAGGAAAAGGAAAAATAAAAGAGCATGCCGAAAAAATATTGGCTGCATCGGCTACTAGTATATGGGTTAATATATCCGAAGACGACATTAACTTTGTAAACAGTAAAATAACCGATTATGGTACCGCAACGCAGGGCAACCGTGCAGGCAGAAAACAATTGATGACACAAGCGATAGAAGAAAAATTGTTAACTACGTTTCAAACTACCGCAAATGCTGACCCTGTAAATAGTATTGCGATTTTGGAAAGTGGTGGATTTCACGTAAAAGTACAGGCGATTAAGCAAATTCAGCAGTTTAAAGTAATAAATGGTGTTAATCAGGGCGAAGTTAAACTTGAAACAGAAGGCGGACCGAAAAACACTCGACACCTTCACTTGTGGTATCATTCGCTTGATGGCGGCATTACTTATTCATTAGTAGACGCAACAAATAGTGCAGATAACATTTTAACCGGCTATCCGAGTGATAAAACAATTTATTTTAAAACACGATTAAAGGTAAATGGCGTGCTGCAAGTTATGAGGGATGCTATTTACGTAAGGATTAACTAATGCCAAGAATTAGGAACAAGATGCAAGGTTACACCTTGAGTCATCAACGTTGCGCTTTTGCTCATTAGCGTTACACGTTGAATCATCAACATTGCACTTTGAGTGGTCAGCATTACACTTAGAGTTGTCAATGTTACACTTACATTCGTCAATGTTGCACTTTGAATTATCAACGTTACACTTTTAGTTGCTAAGATTACACATATAGTCATCAACATTGCATATTGGGTCATCAATGTTGTACTTTGCTTTATCAATGTTGTTCTTTGAGTGTTGTTTGGATTTATTGGGTGATTAAAAGTTTAAAAGTGTTGCTTATTTAAACCTTTATTGACTAAAAAAAACCTGCTCTATTAATATAGAGCAGGTTTTTTTATAAGTAAAAACTTATAAACTGGTAAACTATTTCGTAATCACCAATTTCTTTGTAATAACTTTATTCTCTGCTTTCAGCTGAAGCAAATAAATACCTGCCGAAATATTACTACCATCAAAATTAACTTTATAATTTCCGGCTGATTTATTTCCAGTTTCTATAGCTGTAATTTTATTGCCAAGCAAATCAACTACCGATAATTCAACCGCCGAATTTTGTTTTAAACTATATTCAATTGTTGTAATATCTGTAAACGGATTTGGGTAATTGGTTAACGATTCGGCAATAGCATTATGCGTTGCAACACCTGTAGGGATGCCTGGCAACACATTAATAGTAGTTAACTGATTAACAGCGTGCCCAGGCCAAATGGAATCGCAATAATTAGCAGTGCAAGTTATCATACCCGCCAACGAATCGGTAATAGTTAAACAAATTTGAACAGGCGTAGTAACCGAATACGTATGTGTTGGGTATTGCAAATTGGATGTAGTGCCATCTCCAAAACTCCATAAATAACTGGTGTATCCATTGTTAGTTGCATAACTATAAATGGTATAATTATAAATATTAATCGAATCGTGTATAATAGAAAAATACGCAGTGCACGCCCCCGACTGCCCTGTAATAATATTTTGGCAAGCAGTAAAATGGCAAGCAGTATCCGTGCTCGAGGTAACAGTTAAACAAGCCGTGTAAGTGCCCGCAACACCATACACGTGTTGCGGATTAGCAGTAGTAGAAGTGCTTCCATCGCCAAACGACCACGCATATATATTAGCACTGCCTGATACCGAAGAGTAAAACAAAACACCATTACCTGTGGAATCGTTAACAGAATAAAAAGAAGCCGAACAAGTGCCACCACCATTTCCACCAGCCAGATTGCCAATAACCACAGAGTCGCACCAAGTATTAGTACAACCCAGAAATAAATTTGAAATGGTTAAACAAGCGTAATACGTGCCGTTTGAAGCATAGTGATGAGTAGGAGAAGCAGTAATCGCTGTTCCGCCATCGCCAAATGTCCACGAAAAAGTGTTGCCTGTACCTGCCGAAGTATTAGTAAAATAAACATTGCCAGTAGAGTCGGCAAAATAACTATACGAGGCAGTGCAGCCAGGCAAAGTATTATTAATAACAGTAACCGAATCGCAGAAACTGCTGGTACAACTGTTTGCCGAATCAATTAAAGTAAGGCATACATACCACGTGCCAGTGCCAAAAGTATGCACCGCTTGTGTGCTATCAACATAGGAAGTGAAACTAGTTCCGTCGCCGAAGCTCCATAAATAAGTGGTGTAGCCCGCCGCACCTCCGGTGGAAGTATTGGTTAATACTACGTTTCCGGTGTAATTAATAGTGTCGGTTACAAATGTATAACCTGCTGCACACTGTGCAAATGAAATTGCGCTTATAAATAAGGTTGCAATTGAGAGGAATAATTTTTTCATAGTTTTTAAAATTTGAGTGTGAAATTAGTAATTTATTTTAATGGATAACTGACTTTTTTGAAAAGGTTGCCTAAGAACAAATAAAAAAGGTAATTTTAAATAAATTATTTTGTCAGGCAACCTTTTAAACAATCCGAGTATTACATTTGACAGAGCGAAAAACGGGTTGGTGATTTATGGAGAACGATTATTTACTTATAAACGATTGCAAGGATAACAATCCAGTGGCATTCGAGAAGCTGTATCAAAAGTACGCATCACGAATGAAGGGCGTAGCATTTCGTTATGTGAACGATTATTCCATTGCCGAAGATATTATTCAGGAATCATTTATAAAGGTATTTCTTAAAATAAAAACGTTTGATGCCACTGGTTCGTTCGAAGGATGGCTGCATCGGGTGGTTGTAAACGCATCTATTGACTACTACAATAAATTAAAAAAACAAAATGAAACGAAATCAAATATAGAATATTTGCACACCGCTACTGTTGATTTGGATGATGATGTGGAGTATGATTTTTCGATGGAAGAATTAATTGAAACAATAAATATGTTGCCAACAGGATATAAACTTGTTTTTAATATGTATGTGATAGATAATTATTCACATAAGGAAATAGCTACTGCATTAGGTATTACAGAAGGTACATCAAAATCGCAATTGTCAAAAGCAAGAGAATATTTGAAAAAGATATTAGTAGAAAAACAAAAAATAATTACCAATGAACAACAAGGAAAAGAAGTTGGATGAACTTTACAAAACCAAACTTAATAATTTTGAGTTGCCGGTTTCTGATAAAGTATTTGCCAACATAAAACAAGAACTTAAGTTAGAAAACAAGAAGAAAGGATTTGGTTTCGGTAGGTGGTTATCCGTAATCGCAGTTGTTACTGGGCTATTAGCAGGTGCGTATTTTATGATTAAATCAACTAATAATAAATCCCCAATAGCTAATGTTATTAAATTGAAAGAGACTGTAAATGCTGCAACATCGCCAACGCAAGCAACAATTAATACAAACAAACAAATAGAAGATAACAGAAAAAGAGAAACAGAAAACAAACAACTAAATAAGAACCAAACTGCATCATTGCCAGTAAATAAAGCAATAACTATAGCTAAGAAACCTGATGCTTCTAATTTAGGAGAAGAGGAAGTGAAAAAAGGGTTGCAGGCGGAAAATAAAAAGTTCTTTAATAATAAGGAAGTAAAAACAAGTAAGGCAAATAATGCTTATAAAAAGAAAGCGAATGCGAATAAAGTAGCTAATTTGTTAGCAAAGAATAGTGATACAAAAAATGATTCGGACAACAAATCAAAAGAAACAAAAACGGATGATGATAATTTGAATTCGTTTACTAAAGTAGATGTTAGCATTGTAAAAAAAACGGAAACTATAGTAGAGAATAAAGTTACAGATGAGAGCATAACAAAGAAAGATTCTATTCAGAAAAAAATTATTGCTGAAACAACTGATAGTTTAAAACAAAATAAAGAAACTCCGCTACCCAATAACGAAAATGTAGCAGATGAGAAAAAGATTTCTTTTTTTGTTGGAGTTACAGGAGGTCCTTCTTTCTCATTTCGTAAATTATCAACAGGCACTAACGAAGGTGCAGTCAATAGAAATGATAATGAAAAACAAATAACAACTTATAATGCAGGGGTGGATGTGGGTGCTGTTTTAAAAAATAAGTTGTTTGCAAACATTGGTATCAGGATAAATAATAAAGGGGAAAAATATAATTTCAAAGCTGTACCAACAAAAAGTGATACAACTTATACACCTATTTGGTTAGATTCTACTCATACAATTTTAATTGGGTATGATACTTTAGCTAAACATACGCAAGCACTTCCTGCTCATAGTATAATAAATAAATATCAATATTTAAGCATTCCTATTATGATAGGTTATCGTTTCAATATAAAAGATAAATTGTTTATAGCACCAAGTATTGGCATCAATATAGATTATTTATTATCTGCAAGCTCATCGTGGGTAGATACTAAAACAGGGAAAGTAGTTTATTATTCAAAAACAGATGGTTCGTTTTCTTCAATAACATTGTCTGGAAAAATAAATCTAGATGTAGGATGGAACATAACAAATAAATGGAGTTTGGTTTTACAGCCCGGATATACCCGCTCATTACAGTCCATTTATAAAAAGGATGACCAATTAAAATTATATCCTTATAGCTATGATTTTAATTTAGCTGTGAGGTTTAAGTTTTAAGTCGAAAATATATCTACCTTCGTTCAATTATAAATAACAATTTACAATGTTCGAAAACATAAAACTTACCGATATATTATTTCTTGATGTTGAAACTGTGCCGTTAGTTTATCAATACAAAGAGATGGATAAAACGATTCAGAAACAGTGGGATGCCAAGTTTCGTTTTCAAAAAGAAGAAACACCTGAAGGTCATTATAAAAAGGCAGGGATATACGCCGAGTTCGCAAAAATCATTTGTATTTCAGTTGGGTTTTTAAAGGAAGATTCATTTCGAGTGAAATCATTTTATGGTGATGATGAAAAAAAAATACTAAACGATTTTTCTTTTCTGCTTAGTAGGCATTACAACACAAAAGAAAAAATGTTGTGTGCGCATAATGGGAAAGAATTTGATTTTCCTTTTATCTGCCGACGAATGCTTATTAATGGGATAAAACTTCCAAAAGCACTTAATTTGGCTGGCAAAAAACCTTGGGAAATAAACCATTTGGATACTATGGAGCTTTGGAAATTCGGGGATTATAAAAGTTATACCACCCTTAATTTATTAGCGTCTATTTTTAATATTCCTACTCCTAAAGATGACATTGATGGTAGCGATGTAGCGAGAGTTTATTGGGAAGAAAAAAATCTGAAACGTATTGTTACTTATTGTCAAAAGGATGTGCTTACCGTTGCACAAGTGTTATTAAGGTTTATGAATGAACCATTGATAGAGGATAAAAATATTATTATTGCATAGCCAAGCGTTTCTTTTCTTTCTATATTTACAGCAATAAATAATACTTGATGATTCCCTTCTTTAACCAAAAAAAACAAATACAAACCGCAA
>CAILDT010000420.1 GCA_903833025.1 uncultured Bacteroidota bacterium
ATTTATAGATAAACACTCCGCCGTTCAGATGTCGGATAATTTAAGAGATGTGTTTAGCATCAGTAAACGAAATCCGAAAACAGGATTGTTTGAAAAAGGCGGTGCAATGCCATTTCCATTTAATCAAGGAAATAATGAAGGTGGTGCTACAATGAGCATCGACAATAAACATCTGTACTTTACAATAGGAAAAGATGAGGGTGGGGCAGTACCCAATTTTGATATTTATTATTCCGATTTTGAAGATGGTAGCTGGACTACCCCAAAAAAAGTGGAAGGCATTAACGACCCTCTTTATTGGGATTCGCAGCCATCACTTGCTTCTGATGGTAAAACATTATACTTTGCTTCCGACCGCAAAGGAGGTTATGGAGGTGTTGATTTATATGTAACTGTTAAAGATGAAATAACAGGAGTATGGAGCAAACCCCAGAACCTTGGAAGAACAATAAATACAAATGGTGACGAAAAATGTCCTTTCATTCACTCCGATTTTCAAACACTTTACTTTTCTTCTGACGGGCAACCAGGAGTTGGTGGTTTTGATATATTTTTAACACGCAAAAACGAAAAAGGGGAATGGACAGAACCTAAAAACATTGGGGTGCCAATAAATACTAAAGGTGATGACCTTGGTTTTTTTGTAAGCACAGATGGTCATTTGGGGTATTTCACCTCCACAGCAAATGGCAGATTAAAAACAAAAGGGGTTGGAGGTAAGGATATTTATTCTTTTGATTTATATAAAGAAGCTCGCCCTGATGAAGTGGCTTTCCTTAAAGGACAAATTGAAGATAAAGGCAATAGTGATGTGAAGAAATTTACAGTGGAAGTGAAAGATGCGGAAACAAAAAAAGTAACCAAAGCGATGGTGGATACACTTACTGGAACGTATGCTGTGGTTGTAAACACAAAACAAAAACACGATTTAATTGTTACTGTTAAAAAGGATAATTATGCGTTCAGCTCGCAATTAATTTCGAAAGATTCGATAAAAAATGCAAAACCCGCCAAAGTAAATATGGTAACAGATACCATTAAAGTAGGGCAAACATACACTATTAACGATATTTATTATCCCACCAATTCTTCTGTTTTAGACCCTCGTTCGGTGATTGTATTAGAAGAGTTTATAGATT
The DNA here is from genome assembly GCA_903833025.1 of uncultured Bacteroidota bacterium. Lineage (GTDB taxonomy): Bacteria > Bacteroidota > Bacteroidia > 2-12-FULL-35-15 > 2-12-FULL-35-15 > 2-12-FULL-35-15. Next base: position 1,140 of record CAILDT010000420.1, read on the forward strand.
TTTTGAAAGCTCACCCTACAATGAAAATTGAAATACACGGGCACACAGATAATGTAGGTAATGATAAAGCAAACCTTGCCTTGTCTACCGACAGAGCATTTTCCGTTCGAGATGTATTAATGGCAAAAGGCATTGCCGAAAACCGTTTAGTAGCTTTTAAAGGATTCGGTTCCACTAAGCCAATAGCCGATAACAGCACCTCAGCAGGACGCGCTAAAAACAGGAGAACAGAGTTTAAGATTGTAGAGAAATAATCAACTCTCCCCTCTCCCACTCCATTCAATTTACACTTATTTGACATCAAATTATTATTACCTTTGCGCCCTTTAATTTTAGAATTATAATAAATAAAAATGGATAGAAATTCGGTAATAGGTCTTGTATTAATAGGTGCAATTTTAGTTGGGATGATGTTTTGGAACAAGCCATCAGCAGAGCAACAAGCAAAACTAAAGCATCTGCAAGATTCGGTTTTACAATATGATTCGGCACAAAAAGCAAAATTAGCTGCTGCCTCAAAAATAAATCATACAACAAATGTACTTGGCAAAGGTGGCGCAACAACGTCTGATTCTACAGTTGTTTTAAGTGATTCGGCAAAAGCAGAACTTCAGAAATCTATTTACGGTAACTTTACGGATGCTTCGAAAGGAGAAAATAAAACCATCACTTTAGAGAATGAAGTGATGAAAGTAAACATTGCTTCAAGAGGTGGACGTATTGCTTCGGTTGAACTAAAGAAATACAAAACGTTTGATAAAAAACCGCTGATATTATTTACTGCAGATTCATCTACACAAAGCTTAGGTTTTAAAGATAATGCAAACCGCGACTTGCTTACTGACTCTCTTTATTTTACGCCTGATGTAGAGGGTTTTACTTTAACAGGAAAAGACACAAAGAGTATTGCTATGCGTTTGTATGCAGGTAGTAAAGCCAGTTACATCGAATATATTTATACACTTACAGGTGATGAATATATGATGGGATGCAAAATAAATACGGTTGGAATGCAGGATATTATTGCAAAAAACACAACCGACTTTAAATTGAATTGGCAAATGAAAACGCCGATGCAGGAGCAAAATCATTTGACACAACAACGTGCTTCTACCATTTGGTATAAACCCGTAGATGATGATGTTGATAATGTTAGCGAAGGTAGCGACGATACTAAAACATTAGCAAAAACAAAATGGATTGGATTAAAACAACAGTTTTTTACCGCCGTAATTATTGCCGATAATTCATTCGACAAACCTACCATTACAACTGAATCTAATTTAGAAAAAGGTTCCGCTAAATACATTAAAAATTTATCTGCTTCTATTTCTATTCCGTACACGCATCAAAAGAATGATTCATTTGGAATGCGTTTTTATTTTGGTCCTAATCATTACAACACACTTAAAAAGTATGACGTTGATTTAGAAAAACAAATTGCTTTGGGATGGAAAATATTCGGATGGATAAATAGATTTTTAGTAATTCCTATCTTTAATTTCCTTGATAGCTTTCATTTGAATTATGGTATTATCATTTTAATATTAACCATTATTCTTAAATTATTATTATTGCCTATTGCTTATAAAACAGTGCTTTCATCAGCAAAGATGAAAGTATTGAAACCGGAGATTGACGAGATAAATGAGAAGTTTAAGAACGAAGACGCAGTAAAAAAACAACAAGCAACAATGGCTTTGTATAAAAAAGCAGGTGTAAATCCGATGGCTGGTTGTATTCCGGTTTTGTTGCAAATGCCTATACTTCTTGCCTTGTTTCGTTTCTTCCCCGCATCTATTGAGTTACGTCAACAAGGTTTCCTTTGGGCAACAGATTTATCGTCTTACGATTCGGTTTACAACTTCGGATTTGCAGTGCCTTGGTATGGCGACCACGTGAGTTTGTTTGCTTTACTAATGACTGTTTCCACGTTGCTATATACTTGGAGCAACAGTCAGTTAATGGGAACACAAAATCAAATGCCAGGTATGAAATGGATGATGTACCTTATGCCGATAATGTTTCTTGGGTTTATGAACAGCTACTCTGCGGGATTAAGCTGGTATTATTTCCTTGCTAATATGATTACTTTCGGGCAAACGTGGGTGATGCAGAAATATGTTATTGACCACGATAAGTTACACGCAAAAATACAGGAGAATAAAAAGAAACCTGTTACGCAATCTAAGTTTCAAGCACGATTGGAACAGATAACAAAAGAGCGACAAGCACAAACTGGGAAAAAGAAATAGACAGATAATAAGCGAGTAGAATTTATTCGCTTATTATTTTTTTTACCTCTACTCCATTATCACTTCCTAGTTTAACAAAGTAAATCCCCTTTGGATAAATACTAATATCAAATGATGTATTGGTATTTGTTATTTCCTTTGTCTGAATAATTTCTCCTAACCTATTATAAATAGTTATAAAACTATGCTGATGTATATTGGTTTCTGCAACAGATAAAATAAATGTCCCGCTGTTTGGATTTGGGTAACAATTAATGTTCAATGAAAAATTAATTTCTCCCACAACAGTAGGATTATCCACTTTCCACGTTTGTTTCAATCTTGTATTTGTTTGGTCAATTCCAGTGGTGTAATAAAGAGAAGTGGCATTATTAAAACACATTCCGCCTTTTCTACCTAAAGCGGGAATAGAAGCTAATTGCTGCCAAAGTAATGTGCTAGTATTTATTCTCCACATATCATTATAGGTTGTGTTAAGCGAATCAATTCCTGTGAGCAGTACCAAATCGCCAGAAATAGACTTTAATGTAGAGTAAGCTCTTCCAACATTTGGAAACGTACTTATTTGTGTCCACACGCTTGTTGCGGGGTTGTACTCTTCCAACTCTTTTCTATATAAATGGTTTGCATCCAAGCCGAAAACTAAATATCCTTTATTGTTTTGAGTAGTTGTCGAAGCGCGATACCTTGCTCCAAAAGGTAAATTGTTTTTTTGCGTCCACATATCTGTGGTAAAACAATACGCCCACACTTCGCTTATAGAAGTTGCTGTGGCTGTTTGTCCGCCGATAATATATGCAGTATCATTTATTACAAAACAAGTTGCACCCATCCGTGCGGCTGATGGCAATGATGTTTTGGATTGCCAACTATTTGTTGTTGTATCATACATCCACAAATCATTATAAAAAGTACTGCCATTTAAACCGCCAAAAACATATCCGAAATGATTATTCGAAAACCCCGTTGCGTATTGCCGTTCCATTCCCACAGGCAGAGATGCGATAGTATTCCACGTTTCGGTGCTCATATCAAAGGAATAAAAATCGGCACTTGCTACCCAACCAGTTTTTAAACCAGTGCCGCAATATGCTTTATTACCTATTATAAAACTTGTGCCATCATCGCGCTCGGTTGCTGGGAAGTCACTTATTTGTTGCCAACTCTGTGAGATTGAAAACTTTTGAAGAATGATAAATACAAATATTAGCAGTTGTTTTTTATTCATAATAGTTAGTATAATTCAATATTAAAAGCAATTTTTATACTCACAAATGTAGCAATATATAACACTCTTTACTAAATCAATTTTACTACTTTTGCAACCAATAAAAT
>CAILDT010000421.1 GCA_903833025.1 uncultured Bacteroidota bacterium
GTTTCATTTCGCGAAGCGGGTATTTCGACAAGCTTAGTAACTGGGTACTGAGTTTGTTGAAGTATTATTTAATCTCTGTCATTTTGTCATACTTCTATTTTTATTACCTTTGCAGTCCTTAAAAAATAAAGTGTTGGACGAAAAAATTAAATATTGGCTCGATTTATCAGAATACGATTTGGAAACAGCAAGGGCTATGCTTACCAGCAAACGGTATTTGTATGTAGGGTTTATGTGCCATCAAGCCATTGAAAAAATATTTAAAGCGTATTTTACTAAACTTAAATCCGAAACGCCTCCATTTACACACAATCTCTCTTATCTCGCTAAAAAAGGGGAGTTTTATGATTCTTTTGATGAATCACAAAAAGATTTTATTGATGAAATAGAGCCGTTAAATATTGAAGCACGCTATCCTTTATATAAGGAACGATTGTTAAAAAGTTTGACAGAACAAAAATGTAAAGAAATAATTAATGGTACTGAAACTCTTCAAAAATGGATAAAAGCGAAGCTATAAACATTGTTAAACAGTATAAAAATTTACTGAAACAACATTTTGTTTTTGAAAATATTTATTTGTTTGGCTCCTATGCCAACAACACTAACCGCGAAGATAGCGACATAGATGTAGCTATTGTAGTAAATAAATTGCCAGATGATTATTTTACAATTACCCCTCTTATTTGGAAATTAAGAAGAATGATTGATGTGCGAATTGAACCCGTAATTATTGAGAAAATGAATGACAATTCGGGGCTTTTGAAAGATATAGAAACTAAGGGGATTGAAATAAAAGAATAACAAAAATGTCAGAAAATAAAGTAATAGACGAAAGCAAACAAGGCGAAGCATTGATGATAGAATCAGCTGCAACGGAAGGCGGGAAAAAACTATTTTTAGAAAGTTACGGCTGCGCGATGAATTTTTCGGATTCCGAAATAGTGGCTTCTATTTTAAAAGACAAAGGGTTTAGCACCACACAGGATTTTTTTGAAGCCGATGTAATATTTGTAAACACCTGCGCCATTCGCGAAGGAGCCGAACAGCGTGTGAGGAAACGATTAACAGAATACAGGAAGGCGAAAAAGACGAATCCGGATTTGATTATTGGGGTGCTTGGTTGTATGGCTGAGCGGTTGAAATCTCAGTTTCTGGAAGAAGAAAAATTAGTGGATATTGTGGTGGGACCGGATGCGTATCGTAGTTTGCCCGAATTAATTGAAATAGCAGAAACAGGGCAGAAGGCAGTAAACGTGCTGTTATCGAAAGAAGAAACGTATGCTGATATTGCTCCGGTGAGATTGCAAAGCAACGGAGTTACAGCATTTATAAGCATTACAAGAGGTTGCGATAATATGTGCGCGTTTTGTGTAGTGCCATTTACAAGAGGAAGGGAACGCAGCCGCGACCCCGAAACCATTGTGAATGAAGCGAAAGAATTGTTTGAACAAGGATACAGAGAAGTAACCTTATTGGGGCAAAATGTGGATTCGTACCTTTGGACTGGTGGCGGATTAAAGAAAGAGAATATTACAAAGGAAGAACTTGAAAACGCTACCACATTTGCGCAATTGCTGGAAAAAGTGGCGTTGATAAATGTTGATTTGAGGGTTCGGTTTAGTACATCTCACCCAAAAGATATGTTGGATGATGTGCTTTATACCATCGCGAAGTACGATAACATTTGCAGCTATGTTCATTTGCCAGTGCAGAGCGGCAACTCCAGAATTTTAGAGATGATGAATCGCGGTTATACCCGCGAATGGTACTTGAGTCGCATTGATGCAATAAGAAGAATTATACCTGATGCAGGCATTTCGATGGATATTATTACTGGGTTTTGTAGCGAAACGGAGGAAGAACATCAAGATACATTGAGTTTGATGGAAGAAGTGAAATATGATTTCGGTTATATGTTTGCTTACAGCGAGCGACCGAAAACATTGGCGGAACGGAAATATAAAGATGATGTGCCTGCCGAAGTAAAAAGCAGAAGATTGCAGGAAATTGTGGATTTGCAGGTGAAACATTCAGCCATCAGAACAAAACAAGGAGTTGGGAAAGTGCATAGGGTATTGGTGGAAGGGGTTTCTAAAAAGAATAAGGAGGAGTTGTTTGGGAGAAATTCGCAGAATACAGTTGTTGTTTTTCCGAAAGAGAATTTTGTGAAAGGCGATTATGTGAATGTGCTTGTGGAGAGTTGTACTGGTGGTACGCTGATTGGGGTGGCGGTGTAAGTTTGAAATTATATTGAATAGGAATTTTAAAATAGAAAAGTATGTCGAAAATAGATTTATTAATAAAGGAAATTGAATCTCTCAAAGCGAGTGAAATTCAATTGTTGTTTCAAAAATTGTTGAAAAAATACAATGATATTGAAGCAGCTCAAAAGCTTTTAGCCAAATATAAAGGGGTTGGAAAAGGACTTTGGGAAAAGGATGCACAACAGATAATATCTGACGGCAGAAGAGATGAAAGACATTAAAAAGGTATTTATAGATACAGCTCCTTTTATCTATTACATAGAGGATAATAAGTTATTTTCGGATAAAGTGGGAAGTTATCTAAGTGATTGTTTAATTCACGAAGTAACAATGATTACTAGTGTTATCTCCTATATGGAGTTTTGTGTTCTGCCAGAAAGAACAAAAAAATTAACTGTAATACTGAAATTTAGAGAGATATTATTAAAGCTATCCATTCCATTGATAGAAGTCGATTTTTCGATTTCAGAATATGCGTCACAACTTAGGGCTAAATATTATTTCTTAAAGGGGTTAGATGCTTTGCAACTTTCAATTGCGATAAAAAATAATTGCGATGCTTTTTTGACAAACGATAAAGAACTACTGAAAATTAAAGAAATTAAAATTGTTGTTTTAGCAAACATTAAATAACAAAAGAGTTATAAACAAATGACAATACAAGAAATAAAAAACAGGTTTGGGATAATAGGAAGTTCGGCTTCTTTAGATAGAGCGATAGATATTGCCAAGCAAGTAGCACCCACCGATTTAACAGTATTAATAACCGGCGAAAGTGGAACGGGAAAGGAAGTGTTTCCACAGATAATACACGCTCTAAGTGCGCGCAAACACGGGCAATACATAGCTGTAAACTGTGGCGCGATACCAGAAGGAACAATAGATTCGGAATTGTTTGGACACGAAAAAGGTTCGTTTACGAGTGCGCACGAAGCGCGTAAAGGTTATTTTGAGGTAGCAAACGGAGGAACAATATTTTTAGATGAGATAGCCGAAATGCCGATGGCTACACAAGCAAGATTGTTGAGAGTATTGGAAACAGGAGAATTTATTAAAGTAGGTTCGTCCAAAGTTTTGAAAACGGACGCGAGGATAGTGGCGGCTACCAACGTGAATGTGCAGCAGGCAATTGAGAAAGGGAAATTCAGAGAGGATTTATATTACCGATTGAATACCGTGCCGATAACTGTTCCGCCATTGAGAGAACGGAAACCAGATATATTTTTGTTGTTTAGAAAGTTTGCTTCTGATTTTTCGGCGAAATACCGTATGCCAACCATAAAACTGGATGCCGAAGCAGAGCAGTTGCTTACCAATTATTATTTTCAGGGAAACGTGAGGCAACTGAAAAACATTACAGAACAAATTTCGGTTATTGAGAAACAAAGAGATATAACTGCAGATATATTACTTACTTATTTACCCCAGCAACAAATATCTAACCTGCCAATGGTTGTAGGCAATGCGACACAAACAACAGATTTCAACGAGCGTGACTTATTATATAAGGTGCTTTTTGATATGAAAAAAGATTTGAATGATTTGAAAAAGGTGGTAGCCGATTTAACTGGGAATGACAATATAGTAAATCAGGAATTTATGCCTGAAAAAGTGGCGGTGATGAAAAAAGAAGTGGGAACTAAAGAAGCACCAATACAACTGGAATATAATACTCCGGCAGCATTGGTGAAAAAGGTAAAGGAGAAAATTCCGGTTAAAGAAGCAAGCGAGGAAGTGCTTTCGTTGCCAAAAATGGAACAAACGATGATAATAAGAGCGTTGAAAAAACATAAAGGGAAGCGGAAAAGAGCAGCGAAAGAACTTGGAATTGCGGAAAGGACTTTATATAGAAAGATGATAGATTACAATATTTCGGAACCTACTTTCTTTGACCAATCGGCAGCTAATAAGAAAGAAAAGAAATAATACCACTTGTTAAAATCAAAAAGATTGAGATTTAATACTCCGATATATAAGGTAACTTTTTACAGCATTTACCTTTTCGCTATTGTTTTACTTTCGGGTTGCAAGGTACATTATTCATTTAGCGGAGCATCCATTCCGCCAGAGGCAAAAACTGTTTCGGTGCAATATTTCCCCAACAATGCTTCACTTGCACCGCCTACTTTGAGTCAAACATTTACCGAGGCATTGCGAGATAAAATGAGTTCTCAAACCCGATTAGCACTCGTAAACAAAGGCGGAGATTTGAATTTTGAAGGAAGTGTAACCGGTTATACTTATGGTCCGGTGGCTATCCAAAGCACCGACCAAGCAGCGTTAAACAGAATAACAATGACAATTACTGTGAAATATACCTGCTCATTTGATGAAAAGAAAAACTTTGAACAAACGTTTTCTCGCTTTGCGGATTACCCAAGTACAACGGTTTTATCTTCGATAGAAGACCAAAAAATTAAGGAGATAAACGAACAATTGGTGCAAGATATTTTTAATAAAGCACTAAACGATTGGTAAACGATGAATAGAAATCAATTTATATCTTTTGTTGAAAACCCTGATAAATTATCAGCTAATGATGGGGTGTTGCTTGCTGAATTGATTAAAAACTTCCCTTATTTTCAAACGGCTCATTTGCTTTATGCAAAGAGTTTGCACAACCAAAATAGTATTCATTACAACAATCAGTTAAGAATTACTGCTGCTTATGCTACTGATAGAAAAGTGTTGCATCATCTTATCACTAAGCAGTGGAAGCAGGAAGCGGAGATTGTTTTAACTCCAGAAATTATTACTGCTGTTGAAGAAAAGAAAATAGAGCAAGCTGTAATTGAACTTGTGAAAGAGGAAATTATAGAGCAGCGTATTAAACCTGTGGTTGAAGAGATTGTTGAAACCGTAGTTGTGGAAGAAATTAAACCAATAATTGTTGAAGCGGAAGTGCCAATAATTGTTGAAGTTGAAGAAAAGGTTATTGAGCCAGTGGTTGAAGACGTTGCAATTGAAGAAGTAGTTGAGGAAGTTATTGAAACTATTCAGGAAGAAGAAAAGATAATAGAGCCGAAAGAAGAGAAATTAGTTGATTTAGAAAAGGAATTTTTGGCTGAAGCGGTAAGTGCAAGTTATGAAATAGAAATGCTTAGTGCCGAGCCATTAGTACAGAAAGTTGAACCTATAGATGTGCCTGTTATAATTGAACCTGTTATAATAGAAGAAAAGATAGAGGTAATTGAGCAGATAAAGAAAGAGGAAGTAAATATAGAATCCTTATCGTTTACAGATTGGTTGAAACATTTGAATGAAGGTTCTGTTATTACCGAAAAAGCAATTGAGGACGTACCTACTGCAACTGTCAAAGAGCAAAAGTTGGATGCGTTCGACTTAATAGATAAGTTTATAAAAGAAGAGCCAAAACTAACTCGCCCAAAGGTGGAATTTTATAACCCCGTGAATATGGCAAAACAGTCGGTTGCTGATGATATTACCTTTGTAAGCGAAACGCTGGCAAAAATATTTGTTCTGCAAGGCAATTATATCAAGGCTTTGCAAGCTTATGAAAATTTACATTTGAAATATCCGGAAAAAAGACTTTACTTTGCAGCCCAAATTAAAAATATAAGGAAATTAATTAATCAACAAAAGCAACAATAAACAATGGGAACAATCATTTCAATTTTAATCGTAATCGTTTGCATACTGCTTATTTTAGTGGTATTAGTACAAAATTCAAAAGGCGGAGGATTGGCATCTTCTTTCTCTTCTTCCAACCAAGTAATGGGAGTTCGTAAAACAGCCGACTTTTTAGAAAAAGCAACTTGGACATTAGCAATAGCTTTATTAGCATTAAGTTTAGTATCTACTGCATATAATAAACCAGCAGAAGGAAGTAGCGCAAACGGAAACACATCTAAAACCCGCGAAGTAGGAGCTACAAAAGCAGGAAGCGACCAAGCAGGAACTGCCAAAACAACACAAGCACCAGCAGGAAAAGCCGCTATAGGAACACCAGCTACTGCCCAGCCAAAACCTGCAGGCACAAAATAATCAACTGTTATATTTAATCAAGAATAATGTCAGAGTGTCACTTACATTTCTGACATTTTTTTTGCTTTTAAGTAGTAATCGGTAAAATTGTCTGCTATTCTACTTTAATAATCTTTTGGTATAATATCTGACAAGGGGCAAACGAAATTTTAAAAATTCAAATCTA
>CAILDT010000422.1 GCA_903833025.1 uncultured Bacteroidota bacterium
AAAATGAAAGTATTTAAAAGCATATCTTTTCGGAAACTTATATCACACCGCGTCACCCCTCTCATTCCTTCAAGGAGAGGGGAAGGGGGTGAGGTCTCGCACATCGCAAAACTCATCCTTCTCACCATCCTATTCATCACCCCACTCCATATATTCAGCCAATGCAACCCAACTACATTCAAAAAAATATTTTATCAAAACGATTCCACACTAAATCCCGCCAACAACATAAATAACATAATCACCGCCACCGACAGCTCATACCTCATCGGCGGCTCACAAATTACAAAAACCGATAACAACGCCAACAACCTCTGGAACGGCATACCATACAATAACTACAACAGCACCGACGCAATACCATATTACGCCCCCGATGGCAGATACTTTATCTTAGAAGGCAATTTCCATCTCACAAACATAGATGAAAACGACAACATCATCTGGCAAAAATATCTTGTCGACACCACCTGCTACTGCACACACCCAAAACACATCATCCAAACAACCGACGGTGGCTTCATCATCATCGGAACCAAAACAATAAACGACACAACCTTCTATCGCGACCGCATTTTTATTGTCAAAACAAACGCAAACGGAGATACCACCATCACCAAAACCATCGCCAAATCACCATTCGATAACGATGCCGATTACATCCAACAAACCCCCGACGGAGGATACATCATCGTAGCAAACATCGAAATAGATAACGCAACGCAAAACTTCAAAGTAGGAATCATCAAACTTGATAACAATCTACAACAACAATCCTACAGCACCTCTCCCAACTCCATCTATTACCTCGCACCCATCAACGCCATAAAAACTAACGACTCCGCCACAGCAATTATCGCCGCAATGGACTCAATAACCGACGGAACCACCTTTATAAAAATAAACCAATCAGGCACCATCACCACCTCCAACATTTACATCGGCTTAAAATACAACGGCGGATTAGCTCAACTCCCTAATAACACTTATTTAATAGCAATGCGCGACAGCATATATAATATCAATGAAAACACAAACACCATCATCACCACAAAATCATACAACGGCACAGCAGGCGAAAAAATACCAATCAACACCATCCAACCCACCTGCGATGGCGGATACATACTCGCCGGAAACACCGCAATATTCAAAAACGGAACCATAATCTGCGGCTCCACATTCAACTTCTACCAATTCTACTCCTATCTCATCAAAACCGACAGCACCCTCGCCGACGTCCCACTTCAGTCAGGTATTAACGAAATACAACAAACCAATACATTAACCGCAACCATATATCCAAACCCATTTTCAAACCAAACCACCATCACATTTTCACAAAATAACACTACCACCATCACCATAACCAACGCATTAGGTAATCAAATAAAAACTGTCATTCTGAGCGCAGCGAAGAATCTCACCCTCGAAAAAGAAAACCTAACACCCGGCATCTATTTCCTAAACATAAAACAAGGAAACAACACCACCAACAAAAAAATCATCATCCAATAACTCCTGCCTTTAGGCTGGAGGTTTCGGGCGGCAACATTTCTTTTCATCGAAACCAACTCCCCGCCCACACGCGGTATCTTTTTTCGTTTTAATTATTTGCCTGCGGCGCAAAGGCAAAAAAAGGATACTTCGCGCGGGTCGGGCGCAGATGGCAAGTTTATCGCTCTTAGGTCACCGAACTTGCCCAAGTAATAACCCTTTAAAATCCACACCTTATATTATAGTATAAAATCCAAAAATCCTTTTTAATCATAATCATCTTAAAAATCTTGTTCCAATCTTACCCGGCACTTCAAAAAACCCCATTTTTCCCATCAAAACCCCGTCACAATCGTTGTAACTTATCTTAATACCAGTAAATTAAGGTGGAGGTGCGAGCACGGCAATCTAGCCCTATAGCAAGACAATCTAGCCCTATAGCAAGGCAATCTAGCCCTATAGCAAGACAATCTAGCCCTATAGCAAGACAATCTAGCCCTATAGCAAGACAATCTAGCCATCGAGCAAGACAATCTAGCCATCGAGCACATCAATTTAGCCATCGAGCAAGGCAATCTAGCCATCGAGCAAGTCAATCTAGCCTAAGGTCACCACAATTTTAAACCACAAATCACCAAACGTTCACTTCTAAACCAAAAAAATCCCACTCTTATATATAGAGCAGGATTTTCATACGAAAAAACTAATGAACCAATAAACTAATAAACTAATAAACTAATGAACCAATAAACTAATAAACTAATAAACTAATAAACCAATAAACTACCTACAACCCATACTTAGCAATCATCCAAATCATTGCCGCCATCGCAGCATCACCAAGTTCAAGCTCCCTTTGATTAACATTCTCAAACACATCATTTGCTGTATGATGATACGCAAAATACCGTTGCGAATCGGGCAGCAGCTCCATACAAGGCACCCCCTGTTCTTTCAACGGATTAATATCCGAACCACTCCCATCGCGCGTAAAATCATAAACACCATACGGTTCAAACAACCCTCTCCACGATTTTAGTTTTGCTTTTACCTCCGGCGTTACATCGCTGCTAAAGCCACGTGGTGTAAACCCTCCCGCATCCGATTCTATTGCAGCAATATGCTTCTCATTATTCTTTTTAGCCAGTTCGGCATATTTTTTTCCTCCTCTGCCGCCGTTTTCTTCATTCATAAAAGCCACTGCTCTTATGCCGCACTTTGGTTTAATACCTAACGCCTTAAATATTCTTATTATTTCGATGGATTGTACTACTCCGGCACCATCGTCCATTGTTCCTTTTCCTGTATCCCACGAATCTAAGTGCCCACCCACCACAATATATTCATTGTTTTTTTCGCTTCCTTCGATTTCTCCAACAACGTTAAAAGATTTTTCGTCGGGCAGCGTTTCACAATTCATTTTTAAAAATAATTTTAAATCTTTAGCTGTTTTCAACTCGTTACTTAACCAATTAGCACCATTTGTAGAAACACAACAAGCAGGTATTTTCGTAATCGTATCGGCATATCCCATTACTCCGGTATGCGGAAAATCATCTTGTGTTAACGTACACGAACGCACAATTACAGCCACTGCACCATATTTTGCTGCTTCCATTGCACCAGCCCAGCGTTGTTGTACAGCTTTGCCATACGCATTAAACGTCCCGATAAAAGTGGGGTCCATTGGTTCATTATAAAAAACAATTTTACCTTTTATTTTCTCTTTGCCCAGTTTTTCCAAATCTTTTATCCCAATAGCTTCCACAATGTTTGCAGTAATTCCACCAGCCGGTGTAGCAATGGAACCACCAAGTGCAGAAATAGCAAGTTCTTTATTACTTTTAGGATTTGCACTTACCGTTTTCCCAACTTCTTTCGCACCTCTTACCCAGTGAGGCACCATACATTCCTGCAAATAAACGGTATCTGCACCCGCTTCCTTCATTGCTTTAAAAGCCCATTCCACCGCCTGTTGTGCTTGTGGTGAGCCGCTTAGTCGTCCGCCAATTTTATTACTTAAATAATCCAGGTTGGAGTAACTTTTACCGTTGCTCAACGCTTCGTTAAATATTTTTTTAATCATTGCCGAATCCGTTTGGGCAACAATAGTATTTCCTGCAAGTACTATTACTGCGGCAATTAGTGATGTTTTAATTTTATTCATATAATTTAGTTTGTAATTCAAAGTTTAACGTAAAATAACTTCTTTAATAACTTCTTTGCCAGCTTCTCTATTCAGCATTTCCACAATTTTTGTTTTTGCTAATGATAATTCATTTCTAAGTGCAGCCGAATCGAGCGTTACAATTAGTTGTTTGTTTCTTATAACAAGTTCTTTTGTGTGTTTTGAAATCATTGCTCCCATAACATTTTCCCAAGAGGCAATTAATTTCCTCTCCGATAATTTATCGCTAAGTTTATACACTTTAAGCAAATTCTCTATCGCTTCTTTTATGGTTGTTTCGTTGTGTATGCTCACTTTTAGATATTGGAAGTTAGATGTTAGATGTTAAAGGTGAAATCTGAAATTTGGAATTTGAAATATTGGAAGCATTCCCATTTACAATTTTAAATACTTTATAATCCGCATTCGTTTTACTAAATAAATCGGATAATCGGGTAGGGTGCGTGTCGGTTATAAACAGTTGCCCAAAATTATCGGTGCTTACTAATTCCATCAATTGCTTCACTCGTAAATCATCCAACTTATCATAAATATCATCGAGCAATAATATAGGAGTAACTTGTTTTATATTTTTTATAAAATCAAATTGTGCCAGTTTCAAAGCAATTAAAAAAGATTTTTGTTGCCCCTGCGACGCAAACTTTTTTAACGAATGTCCGTTAATAGTAAATTCCAAATCGTCTTTGTGTATTCCAACAGTAGTATATTGCATTGCCCTATCGCGGTTAATTGCATTGGCTAAAACAATTTCAAAAGCATTTTCTTTCAAGTGAGAGGTATAATCTATCCCCACTTTTTCTTTACCTCCCGAAATTAATTCATAATAATTCTGAAAGATGGAAATGAAGCTATCAATAAAATTATTTCGTTTATCAAATATCTTTTTTCCGTAATCAATAAGTTGTACATCCCATATTTCCAAAGCTGTTTTATCAAATTTACCACTGTCGGCAATTTGTTTTAGCAACGCATTGCGATGGGAGAGTACTTTATTATATGTAATTAAGTTTTCTAAGTATTCCCTATCAAATTGTGCAATAACACTATCAATAAACTTTCTTCTACTTTCACTTCCCTCTGTAATTAATTCCGAATCGGCAGGAGAAATCATTACTAAAGGATACAATCCTATATGTTCTGCAAGGCGGGAGTATTCCTTTTTATTGCGTTTAAATTGTTTTTTCTGATTTCGTTTCAACCCGCAATACACTTCATCTTCTTTATCGTTCGTCCCAAAAACACCTTGAATTAGAAAAAATGGAGCATCGTGTAAAATATTCTGGCTATCAATAGGGTTAAAGAAACTTTTACAGAAAGATAAATAGTGGATAGCATCCAATACATTGGTCTTTCCTTCACCATTATTGCCCGTAAAGCAGTTTATATGCCCACTGAACTCCAATTCGGCTTCAAGATAGTTTTTAAAATTAATTAAAGATATTTTTTTTAGATACATTTTACGGCTTTTCTCTTTTACTCTCCTGCTAATACCTGTTGATAAAGGAATCTAATAATAAACTGCCTTTTTTAGGGTCAGTAAAAATACCTAAAAAACAGTATTGGTGCTCATATTTAATAATTAAATTATGTGATATGCAAAAAAAACTTATTTTTGCACTCCTAAAAATAAAATAAAACAAAGAAATGGCAAAAAGAATAGATGACGAACCAATTGTTGACGTAGGACAAGCGTTTAGCAAAACAGAACTTTTTATTGAGCAAAACAAAAAAACGATACTTACGATTGTAGGTTTAATTATTGTTGTTATAGGCGGATACTATGCTTACAAAAACTGGTATGTTGCTGGTCAAGAAACGGAAGCACGTTCCAAAATGTTTAAAGCAGAACAATATTTTGAAAAAGATTCTATCAACAAAGCAATGAACGGAGATAAATCAGAGAATGGTTTAGGTTTCATTCAAATTGCTGATGATTATAGTGTAACTCCTTCTGGTAACCTTGCAGAATATTATTTAGGTATTTGTTATTTAAAAACTGGAAAGTTTGAAGATGCGATTGAGCACCTAAAGAAATTTGATGGTAATGATGAAATAGTTTCTGGTTTAGCAACTGCTGCAATAGGTGATGCAAATATGGAGTTGGGTAAAACGGATGAAGCAATTTCTTATTATTTAAAAGCTGCCGAACAGCATACTAATAATTACGATACCCCAATGTGTTTGAAGAAAGCAGCACTTGCTAATGAAGAAAAAGGAAATTATGCAGATGCTGTTAAATTATATGAGCGCATTAAAAATGAATTCCCTGAAACAGCAGATGGGAAGGAAATGGAAAAATATATTGCTCGTGCAAAAACCGTTGGTAATCTATAAATTCAAAAATGGTTAACGGAATGGAAAAGGTGATTTTGAAAAAAGTCGCCTTTTCTTTTTTTATAACTTATATATAATAAGAATGTCTTCAGCAAATAAAAACTTATCAGAATTAGAAGGAAGCAATATTCCGAACGGTGCAGGAATGAGAATAGGCATTATTGTTTCTGAATGGAATTATGAAATAACAAACGCCCTAAAAGAAGGTGCGATAAATACGTTATTGGAAAACGGTGTTATCGAAAAAGATATTAAAGTAAACTATGTTCCCGGCAGTTTCGAATTACCGTTAGGCGCACAATATTTATGTGAAGAAAAAACTATTGATGCTGTAATAGCTATCGGCTGTGTTATACAAGGAGAAACTCGCCACTTCGATTTTATTTGCGATGCAGTTGCAAATGGCATCACAAACGTAAGTTTAAAATATAACAAGCCCATAATATTTGGTGTGTTAACTCCAAATAACTTACAACAAGCACAAGATAGAGCAGGAGGTAAGCACGGTAACAAAGGAGTGGAAGCAGCAATTACTGTTCTTAAAATGCTTACGTTGAATAAAAGTATTAATCAATAATATTTTTATTTTTATCCCCGAATATTCTTTTCACATAAAAAACAAGTACACATAGCATCCCGCACGCAAAGGGAATTCCGGCGTAGTTTTTTATTTCTTCGTGATGAAAAAACTCACAAATCATCCAATAAGAGTTTGCCGAAATCCAGAAACAGATGGCGAAGTTTATCCAAAACTCATCATCTTTTTCTCTAAACGATTTCACCGCAAGTATTATTGCTACAGTTAAAGTAGGTATTATCATTGTCATCCCCAAGATGCGCCATTGCAACATCCAGCAGGTGTCTTTCATCAGCCAAAGAGGAATATGGAGATTTTCGTAGTGTCGGATTTTATTCATTCAGCAAAAATAACTGAATAAAGTATTAGGAAGGAATTTATTTTGAAAGAAGAATAACCGTTTTATCGGTTATTTACTTTACCATATTATACATTAAAAACAAAAAGAAGCAAAGTGTAATCATAATAGTTGCTATGTAGAAAAACTTTCTTCCTTTTTCGTTTCTTTCTTGATAGTGATACATAAAAAATAGTTTAATGATTAATTCTTCGACAAATGTTCGTATTAAAAAAAGTAAAAACAAATATTGTAGACTAGTTTTTTGAATAATAGATAGAACTTAAAAATAGTAAGGTGAAACTTTAATTTCTTTTAATTTACCGCTGCAATTCTTTCCCTCTTCGTAATGTTTTTTTTAAATTGATAATTCAATCTATATTTGTCAGGAATTAATAATTAACAAAATCTAAAATGAAAACAATTACAAAAGTTTCTATATCTATTATTACAATTACAATTAGTTTTATGTTTTTAACTAATGGACTTCCCGAAGCGAAAAGTCATTCGGCAGGAGCTGCTGCTGGTAAAACCAATTCTCCAGCTGATGGTTCTACTTGTAATAGTTGCCACACAGGTACAACCGCACCTTTGATTGCTGGAATGATTACCTCCACAATCCCTGGCACTGGCTATGTTCCGGGAACCACTTATACTATCACTGGAACTATTACCCGACAAGGACATACCAAATTCGGTTTCGAAATATCTCCCCAAAATGTTGCTGGTACGTTGTTAGGTTCTTTAGTAAACACTTCTACAGGCACGCAGATAGTAGGTGTAAAATATGTAACACATACTACATCTGGTACTGCAGGAACCAATACTAAATCTTGGTCGTTTGATTGGGTTGCACCAGTTGCTGGAACCGGAAATGTAACTTTTTACGGTGCTTTCAATGCAACAAATTCTAATAATATGTCGTCCGGAGATTCTATTTATACTTCCACTTTAACTGTAGCAGAACATTCAACAACAATTGGAATAGATGATTTAGCTACAATAAATAATAATATTAGTGTTTTTCCGAATCCTTTTACGGAAAAAATAAATATCCTGAATTCTAATTCTCCTTACGAAAAAATGAATGTTACTATTTGTGATTTGCAAGGAAAAATAGTTTTGAAAGAAGAAAACGTTGCTTCAAATTATTTAGATGTAAACTCTCTCTCTATCGGTTATTACATTTTGAAAGTTGAAACGCCAACAGGAATCACTACGCGAAAATTATTTAAAAAATAATTCCTTCTTCTTTCAATAATATCTCCTTTCCTCCGTTTACTAATAATTCGTACATTCGCATCTTTAAAAATTTACGAATTTCCATTGATGAATGGGTTATTTCAGTTTCTTAAAAGCAAAACATTTCTAAAGCATATCTTTTTATATTTGATATTCTTTTCGCTTGTTTGTTTTATCATTACTTTTTGGTTGAGTTCTTACACGTCTCACGGACAAACCATCAAAGTACCCAATTTCACTGGTGTTAAACTCTCTGATTTAGATAAATTTATTGCTGATAAAAAAGTTCGTTATCTGGTTATTGATTCTATTTATGATGTTAAATCTCCAAAAGGCACTGTAATAAAGCAGGAGCCAACTCCTAACGACGAGGTGAAAGAAAATAGAATGATATATTTATACGTCAATTCTATCGCACCTCCTTCAGTTACAATGCCTAAATTAGTGGACCGTTCACTCCGTCAGGCACAGGCAATGTTAACTACATACGGACTAAAATTAGGGCTACCCATTAAATTTATTCCTGACCAATGTGCTAATTGTGTATTAGACCAATTATCAAAAGGAAAAAAAATAATGCCAGGAGAAGTTATACCCAAAGGAACTGTTATTAATTTAGTAGTCGGAAAAGGATTAAGTGACGAGGAAGTTGGCATCCCTTGTTTATATGGTTTAACTAAGCGTGAAGCATTAGCAAAACTAGCGGACGAATCTTTAAGTGCTGGTTTTACTAAATTTGATGAACCCAAAGATTCAGCATCAGCAAAGGTTTATCGACAATCTCCTAAATGTGGAAAAGATAAATCCTTAAAAATGGGTGCCGTAATTGATTTATATTTAACAACAGATAAAAATAAAATACCTTCAACTGCTAACGATTCTTCTTCTACTAATTCTAAAGATGATAACAATGATGATAAATAAAATAAAACTAATAGCTTGTTTCATTCTCTTCTCCAATCTCTTGTTTTCGCAAGGATTGATAGAAGTTCCATTAAATAGCAATCCTGTTCTTATTCATAAATGGGATGATATAAAAAACAACAAATCAGTTTACAAAGCACCATCAATTCACGATATTATACATCTCAAATCAAGAAGATTTTTAGATGATTTCTCAAAGCCCGGACCATTGCCTGATACATCCTTCTGGTTAACCAATACCGTTTATATTAATCACGATTATGGTATTGCACCGCCAACACTTGGCGTTGCAACCTTCGATGGAGTAAATCAATATGGTTACCCTTACAATTTTCTTGCGGCACCTGGTTCATCTGGCAAAGCCGATACTCTAACATCTAAACTGATTAGTATGGATAGTCTCTCTCTTGCCGATTCCATTTATTTCAGTTTTTATTATCAACCACAAGGGCGTGGTAATGCTCCCGAACCTGCTGATTCATTAATTCTTGAATTTAAAAAAACATATACTGTTGCCGACCCAGTTTATGATACCACGCATACTCGTGTGTATGGACCGGTGCAAGATACTGTGTTAATGCAGGTTGTGTATGAGCTTCACGATTCTATGCACATTGATACTACTCATATACTTGTTGACTCTATTGTTTGGTCGCACGTATGGTCGCATAAAGGTTATCCGCTTGGCTTTAACGATAGCACTTGGAAAATAGTGATGATACCTTTCACTGATACTTCTTTCATAGCTAACGATTTTCAATTCCGTTTTACCAACTGGGCTACACTTAGCGGTGCTGGCGACCATTGGAACATTGATTACGTTTATCTTAATCATACCCGACATTTCTATGATACTATTTTCTCTGATGTTGCTTTTGTTTACGACCCACCTTCCTTATTGAAAACATACACTGCTATGCCTTGGCGACAATACGACTCCACATTTATGCAAATTACTATTAATACTTTATTGCGAAATAATGATACAGTTTTCGCGAATGAAAGTTTTAAAAATTTTATATATAATCCAGGCGGCTCCACATTTTATTCTTCTCTAACTACAAGTGATAATGTGAACCCTTACCGAACAATACATTATTATACCTACACAACGGATACAATACCCAAAATACCTTCTCCATTAACTGCTTCTTCTGATTATATTTTCGAAGCGGATTTAATTACAGGTGACATAAATCACAACAACGATACTCTTCGCCGAACCCAATCATTCGGAAATTATTATGCTTATGATGATGGCACTGCCGAAGAAGGTTTTGCTCTCAATGCCTCTCAAACTGCAGAGCTTGCCGAACAATTTACATTGCAAAAACCTGACACACTCCGTTGCATTGATATTTATTTTGACCCACTTTGGACGGACGAAAGTTTATATACTTTTAATTTTAAAGTATGGGCTGATAATGCAGGGCAACCAGGAACAGAACTTTATAGCGGTCCATTTCTTTCTCCTGAATACACACACTCTTGGATAGGTCCTAATAATTTTATTCGCTATCAAATACCTGCATTGTATTTAACTCCGCAAACCTTTTATATCGGGTATCAGCAAAATACAATTCAAGGGTTAAACATAGGTGTAGATAAAATGACGAACTCGCAATACCAAATATTTTATAACACTACTGGTACTTGGTACAACTCGCCGTATCCGGGCTCATTGATGATGCACCCTGTGTTTGGTACTTTCCAAGAGCTTTCGTCGGGCGTAAATAATATTGCTCAAAATAATATTGAGTTTAGTATTTATCCTAATCCGGCTAATGATTTATTGTATGTAAATTATAAGTCAACAAACTCTTCCGAAAAAATATCGTATTCGGTAATTGATATTTATGGCAGAACAATTATTAATCATCCTGAACCTGCGGAAGGACAGCAAGCTATTGATATTTCTGCGCTTGCCGAAGGTGTGTATTTTATACGCCTTACCAATGGAAAAACAATTACCACAAATAAATTTATTAAAATTAAATAATTGCAACTGCCAACTGATGAATGAAGATGAAAACGAAGTACACGACGAACAGGAAGACCAGGAATTATTTGAACACATCCGCATAGTTGTAGATAAAGGGCAGGCACTACTTCGGATAGATAAGTTTTTGCTGAATCATACCAAAAACGCAACCCGTTCTAAAATACAGCAATCAGCCGAAAATGGAAACATACTTGTAAACGATAAACCAATAAAATCGAATTACAAAGTAAAGCCGTTTGATGTTATTACTGTTGTGTTCGCTCATCCGCCTAGAGTATTAGAACTTATTCCTGAAAACATACCTATAGAAATTGTTTATGAAGATGATGATTTGGTGATTGTAAATAAACAAGCCGGAATTGTGGTGCATCCGGGATATGGTAATTACACTGGTACTTTGGTAAATGCGTTGGTTTATCATTTTCAAAATTTGCCGAATAATAATCAATCATCAGTAGATAATAAACAATCGCTTCGCCCGGGGTTGGTGCATCGATTGGATAAGAATACGACTGGAATTATGGTTATTGCGAAATCGGAAACGGCGATGGTAAAACTTGCTAAGGATTTTTTCGACCGGAATATGGACCGTAAATATGTGGCACTTGTTTGGGGTGATTTTAAAGAAGATGAAGGAACTATAATTGGAAATGTGGGAAGGCATTTAAAGGATAGGAAAAAGATGGATGTGTTTGAGCTGGATTCGGAATTTGGAAAACACGCGGTAACACATTATAAGGTTTTGGAGCGGTTTGGGTATGTTACTTTGATTGAATGTAAATTGGAAACTGGACGGACTCACCAAATTCGGGCACATTTGCAACATATTGGTCATTCACTATTTAATGATGATACTTATGGTGGTGATAGAATATTGAAAGGAACTACTTTTGCGAAATATAAACAATTTGTAGAAAATTGCTTTACACTGCTCCCTCGCCACGCGCTGCACGCCAAATCGCTTGGCTTTACTCACCCTATTACTCAAAAATATATTCATTTTGATTCGGAATTGCCTGCTGATATGCAGACGGTGATTGCGAAATGGAGAAATTATGCTACTTCTAATTCTTTGGAGGAGTAGAAATTTTTCTAATTAGTTACTATTTACAATCTGAGATAGGCGGTTTCGGCAAGGAGAGTTGTTGATTGGGGAGAGGGAGTTATTGTTTAGGCAAGGAGAGTTGTTGATTGGGGAGAGGGAGTTATTGTTTAGGCAAGGAGAGTTGTGGTTTTGGCAAAGATAGTTATGGTTTAGGCAAAGGCAGTTGCCGTTCGGCAAAAGACAGAAGTGTGTTAAGTGTATGAAAAACAGGTAATTATGTTTATTTGATATTTTTTGAAGGATATGGAGACCACTTTGATAGTTAGACAAGTTTACTACAGGCTAAGGTTAGTGACCGAAGAGCGATGAACTTGCAATTTGCGCCCGACCCGCGCGAAGTATCCTTTTTTTTGTCCGTTGCCGCGCAGCAAAAAAATTAAAGAGAAAAAAAGACACCGCGTGAGGGCGGGGAGAATGTTGCAATGAAATGGGATGTTGCCGCCCTTATTTTAATTATGAGGTATGAATTATGAGTTATGAATTTGGGATTTATAGACA
>CAILDT010000423.1 GCA_903833025.1 uncultured Bacteroidota bacterium
CAGTAAACCTACACATGTTGCGCCATAGCTATGCCACCCACCTATTAGAATCGGGCACAGATTTACGATACATACAAGAATTGCTAGGACACAAAAGCAGCAAAACCACAGAAATATACACACATGTAAGTCAGAAATCGCTATACAAAATAATAAGTCCCTTAGACAAGTTAAAAATAAATATACAAACAAAAGGCAAATAACAAAAACTTCCTCCTATATTTGCACTACAAAAATATAGGAGGAAGTTTTTAGGCAAAAAACTTCCTATATATATAAGTTAGGTGCAACCCTGTTTGACGAAAGTTGTACATTTGAACGTAAAGAAAAATGAGTAATAAATAAAAATATGACAAAACGAAGTGTAAATATTTTTGATAAAATCGGAACTTTAATACCGGGCTACAATGGTTATGCAGTTAGGGATGAAAAGAGAAATGACGACAAAAAATTGCGTGATGAACTGTCTAGAATTATTAATCAAGCCGAAACATTGATTGAAAAACATCAACAACAACTAATCAAAACAGGTGAAATAAATTTATGTAAGGAATGGGAAACTGCAAGAAAGGCAGTTAATACTATTCATGCAAAAGTGAAAAATGCCACTTATGGTGAATCTTCTTTTTTTAGCAATAACCAAATAAAAGAAACTGAGTTGGATGAGATTTATAATATAGACCTTGAAATGGCCGAACGAGTTCATTTAATCTTTAAAACTGCAGATGCCGATATTAATGAAGTGATGAGTGCGGGTCTAATAATTAATCAGGTAAAAGAGATAGATAACATTCTAAACAAACGCACCACTTTTATAAACAGACATAAATAACAAAATGGAAGTAATCGAATTTTTAGATGATAGTGGCACCGTATTAGTAAAACGAATGCCCGACAACGGCCAACTTGAAATTAAATGGGGCTCTCAATTAACGGTTAGAGAAAGCCAAGATGCTGTTTTCTTCAGAGATGGAAAGTCACTTGATGTTTTTACAGCTGGAAGACACGTTTTAAAAACACAGAATGTTCCAGTAGTTGGTAAATGGGTAACGTCATTTGGATATGGCGAAAATTCGCCATTCAGAGCAGAAGTACTGTTTGTTGGTAAGCAGTTATTCCCAAATTTTAAATGGGGTACTAAAGAACCAATTTTATTTAAAGATACCGAACTGCAAATGGTGCGCTTGCGCTCTTATGGTTCTTTTTCCATACAAGTGCACGATAGTTTATTATTTGTGAACAAAGTGGCAGGCACTATGGGGCTGTATACAACTGAAGTAATTTCAGATTACTTGCGTGGTATTATAATTTCAAAATTCAATGTGGTTTTAGCTCGAATGCTAAAAACAGTTTTCGACATACCAGCTTCTATGGACGATTTGAATTTGGTCATGAGAACAGAATTACATAACGATTTCGAAGGCTTAGGTCTTAAGCTTCATGACTTTTATATTCAATCCATTTCATTACCTGATGAAGTGCAAAAAATGATTGACACCCGCACTGGTATGAATGCAATGGGCAACCTCGACCAATACATGAAATTGAAAATAGCGGACTCGCTAGGCGATGCTGCAAAGAATAATGGTGCAGCAGGAGCTGGTTTAGGTCTTGGGGCAGGTATTGGCATGGGCATGGCTTTACCTAATATGATACAACAAAGCATAAACCCACAAAACAACGAAAGTGTTTCTGATAAATTAAAAAAACTAAAGGAACTATTAGATATGGGAGCGCTTACGCAAGATGAGTTTGACACAAAGAAAAAAGAATTATTAAAACAAATATAATTTCTAAATCTAATAGCTATGAATTCAGATCAATTGGTCGCAATAATATCTAGTCTTACAACTTTCTCTTTTGGTATTGCAACTGTTTTACTTCAATTAGAAAAAAGAAAAATTAAAAAGCTAGAAGAAAAAATACAAACAAGAGAGCGCCAATTATTAAATGCTTTAACAGCTATTCAAGGGTATCAAATTTTAGAAGTCGAAATCGCTGCCGAAAAAATTAAACAAGTTAATCAATTCCGGTCTGAGTTTAGAAATCGTCATCGGCAATACTTTGAAAGTCCGGAATTTTTAGAACCTGCTAAAATTCAAGAATTAATTGTAAAAATAAAACAAACTAAAAATTAAATATAATGGATTACTACATTTATACAAATTGGAAAGCTGGAGATAAAGTTGATAATAAAATTCATCATTGGAGTTGTGGAGACTGTAGAATGGGATTAGGCAAGCATAGAAACGCAACAAAAGGGGAAAATGGTGTATGGATAGGCCCTTTTACAAAAAGAAAACAGGCAAAAGAATTTAACGAAAAGTATTTTACAAATATTCCAATTGTTAATTGCAAACATTGTAACAAAAAATAATTTAAATTCAAAATAACATGCAAGTAAAATGTACATCCTGCGGAGCTCAACAAAATATTAGCGAAGCACAAAATTGTGATTTTTGCGGTAACGTAATCGAATTAGAAAGCGCAACTAACAATTACAAAACTGCCTTAAGTGGCGAAAGCGGAAATTTAATGTCTATGGCCGAAACAGCCATAGAAGCTACTAATTGGGAAGAAGCACTTCAATTTTTCAATCAAGTTCTTACTAAAGATATAAGTAAC
>CAILDT010000424.1 GCA_903833025.1 uncultured Bacteroidota bacterium
AAGAAAAAACAAATGGCAAATTAAACCGAATTAATTATGCGTACACTTTTATTACTATCTTCAGCAATTATAATAATTACAGGATGTTCCAGACAAGAAACAAAAATGAAAGAACCACTTACAATGTCGTTTAATAATACTGAATTAAATGAATGGATAGGTATTTATTCTACTAAAAATTCTGATGTTGCTCACTCTGGAAAAACGGTTGCATTTCTTGATTCCGCCACCGTTTATAGTGTGGGGTATTTAAAATCATTAGAAAATATAAGTAAAACAAAGATTGATTCTGTTGTTTTCTCTTATTGGATATTTTGTAAAAACAATAAAGCTAAAGCTAAAACAGTTATAAGCATTGATAAACCCGACAATACAAAAAATTTGTTTTGGGTTGGAAACCCTATTGAAGATAAAGTAAAGGAGTATAATAAATGGGTGCACATTTCTGAAACATTTGTTCTGCCTCCCAATATGGATACTAAAAACGTGTTGAAACTTTACGTTTGGAATAACTCTAAGGAGGAAATATTATTAGATGATTTCAAGGTAGAATTTTATTAGTTTTATGAAATATTAAATTAATAAAATGCCGTCGAATAAAATAGGGAAACGTGTTCTGATTTTTTCAATCATTATTTTTTGTGGTTTTATTTTTGCATATATTTTTCTAAGAAAGCAGCATTCTGCAACAAATTTAATAGAAAAGCCACAACCGATTAAAAAAGATTCTTCTAAAATAGTTACATTAATATCTGAAAAAATTGGTTTTGAAAATGAAGCAAATGCTTCAACGGAAAAAGCATCTTCAGGAAAATATAGTTATAAAATTACTCAACAAATAGAATATGGTTTTGGTGTAAATAAATTAGTAAAGGATATTCCGAATTTTCAAACACTAAATCAAATTGATATAGACCTAAAGTGCTGGATGAAAAAGAAAGTAGAAGCTGTTTATGTATTATCTATTGAAGATGCGAATGGGAAAAGTGTTTTTTGGGACAACAAACCCATAGCTTGTAATAAAAATGAGGACTGGTGCAGTATTCATTTTACATTTAATATTAACCAAGAAGCCATAAAACCAGATTATATCATTAAACTTTATCCTTGGAATAAAGCAAAAGAAGAATTTTATATTGATGATATTTCTGTTAACTATTTAGGGACAGAGAAAATAAATTCTTCATCGTCAATTCAAGCTTCCACTGCTAATTTCTTTTATAATTTTGAAACGAATGACGGCTTAACAGGAACTGAAAGCGTTAAAGAAACTACTGCACATTCGGGAAAGATGGCTTCTGATTTAAGCGGAGGAAAAGAATACGGACCGTTAATAATTAAAAGAGTAAGTGATGTTTCGTCGGGACAATTGAAAAGAATAAGTGCAAGTGTTTGGGTATATCCTTTGACCGATAATTCTAATGTTGTATTAACTGCATCTATTTCAAATCCGAAGGGTGAAAGTGTTTTTTGGGATGGAAAAAGTACGGATAACAAACAGTTTCCTAAGAATAAATGGACAAAATTAAATGCTTCTTACGTATTACCTTTTGAAAAAATTGGTCCTGATGATAAAATACAAGTGAATATATGGAACAAAGGAAGAACAAATTTGATAATAGATGATATGGAAATTGTGTATGGCGAAAGCACTGATAGAATTGGTAATGAGTCCACAATTGATGCGAATACTATTTATGAAAAACAATTTGTTCCGTTAAAAAACAAACCACCATTTAAAACTATTTATTTTACAAAAAAGGAAATAAATACTGCTGCAATAGCGGACTTCACTCCTAACGATGAATTTGTTGTCGGTGATTTTATTAAAGATAAAAATAATTTGGAGGAGATAATTTGTATCAAAGATGGGAAAGCTGCGATGTTTCAATATTCAATTGAATCTAAACAATTCAAAATCGTTTCAGGAAAATCACTTTCTATTGATAGCTTAATAAAAATAAAAAAAGAAATTGACTATTCAAGAAATGGAACTTTTTTCAAACCAAGCGATGTAGTCTTTTCGGGAGATTATTATGGAGATAATAAAACCGAAATTTTAAATCTTAATACTGATTGGCGCTTTGATGCGAAATTAATTAAACAAGATAAAGAGCAAAATGCAATTTTGGGTAATGTAGATTTTAAAGGATATTCCAATGATTATAACCCAAAGTATTATGAATTTACAAAGATACTTTCGGGTAAATTTATAAGTTCAACAAAATCATCTTTGATAGTTATTAGTTGTAATTGCGCTGATACTGATTTTAAAGGAAAGCATTGTAATCAATTTGAAAACGTTCCTGCTTTACCTAATTGCGTTAGTTTATATAGCATTGAAAATAAATAGGTGATGAATAAAATACATAAATATTCACTCTGCAACAACTTTATAATGGTTGTGTTTATTTTATTTATTTCGTCCTGCAATACAAATAATTCTTCCAATTCCACCTCTCTAAAATGCGAATCTTTTACGTTACAAAATTTCAATCCTATCACTAATTGGCAACCAGACAGTGCAAAACACAAAACCATTTTTATTGATTATAACAATGCAAATTATGGTTTTATTGTGCCTTCAATAAAACAATTAAAGGACGGGACATTTTCTTGTGATTTTGAAATTAAAAACAATACATCCTCCAATCAAAAGTTTTATTATAAATTATATTATCAGAATGAAAGTTATAAGTTTCCGGAATTAGATTCGGCAACAAGTAAGGAACACCAATTTGCAGAAGAAAACTTTTACGGAAGCTGGGAAAATACTTCCACTTTATTCAAAGAAATAAATGTAAATGCAGATAATGAGTTTCATAAAATTAAAGATGAGTTTCGTATTGTTGGTAATCCAAGAAATGAAGAGCGATATATTAAAGATGGTATTAACAACCGCTGGCAAAGGAATCCAAGAGTTGGAGAATATAGTTTAATGTTAATCGTGGTTTCGGAAAATGATTTGAAAACCATTCCAAATTACATTCAAGATTTACATCAAAAGGATAAGGAACATTTTGTTAATCCATATTATTACTACCTTTTTGGGGAGGGTAAACGACTAAAAAACAGTGTTGCTATAAAATCTGCAACAACTTTAAAAGTAATAGCGGAACCAAATTTAGGCAACGGAATTTATATTAACGATAATGTATATGGTGGGAAAGAATATGATAAATCTTTTTTTTGTGCTACTTGCGGACAAGACAGCAATCTATATAATAATGCACCTATTCAGCAGTTTATTAACTATGTGGATGCTTCTACAAAAATGAATAATATTCCTGTGGTTTCAGATGTGCTAAAAGACAATTATTCTAAGATGGATTATAATTGGAATAAAAGTTTTTATACAAAAGATGAATTGATTCCTACAATTATTCAAACTGCCAAACATCCTTGCCAAACAGTATTTTCCGACGCAAAGGAGAAAAAGATTATTATTAAAAACCCTGGAACTGCTTATGGAGAATGGAAGAAAGAGAGTGTAGGTATAATTACTCGTCATGGATTTACGTATGGTAAATATAGAGTGAAAATTAAAATGACGGAATTGTTAAATAAAAATAATGTTTGGAATGGTTTAACAAATGCAATTTGGTTAATTACTCAAGGAGGAGGTGAATGGAACTATCGCCGAAACTGCAATAAAGGTGGCTATCAGGCAACGTATTGGGGAGGACCGAATGACAAAAGAGTTCCAGCAGTTGATTACACCGAAATAGATTTTGAAATATTAAAAACGCCACCTTACTGTCCCGACAATGCTTTTCCGCCTGTGTATAAAAATACTTTGGCAGATAATAAAAATATAAATAATTGGAATGTAAAATTACCGGATGAGATTTTAAACACAGATGATAAAGTAACTGTTGCGTGCACCAACTGGGATATGGCTTGCAGCGAACCAAAGAATTTCGGCATAGGTTGTAACCCGATTGATTATAAGGGGCAGACTTATTTCGCACATCGATGGGATGCCAATTACAGGGCACTTACCGAAAAGAAAGAAGAGAATGATGATGAACTATTCGCAGGTAAGTTTTATTATTTTGAAATTGATTGGCGACCTACAGAAGTTATTTGGCGCATCGGTCCTTCGCCTGATAAAATGAGGGAAGTTGGATATATGAATGATAAAATTACTTCAATACCTAACAATCAAATGTTGTTAATTATCACGCAGGAATATCATAATACAAAGTGGTGGCCTGGCACTCCTTACTCGCAGGATAATATTCCGTTTCCTGCAAACGATATTCCAGGGGAGATTTATGACTTGACTATTGAATAGTATTGGATGAACAATAATTATACTAATAAACCAATAATCCTTTATAAACGGCACATTGCGAAAGCAATTACTTGGCGTATATTTAGTTTTTTTACTACCTTTTTGCTTGTCCTTCTTATTTTTCATAAAGAAGAAAATGCCGCTGATATAGCTTCGGGTATTGCAATTGGAGAATTCTTTTTTAAAATGGCGCTCTATTTAGTTCACGAAAGAATATGGTATCACATTAATTTTGATTTCGATATTGTTTCTCGTGTGCGTCATATCGCCAAGTCTGTTACGTGGCGTATTTTGGGCTCTTTTACTACGTTTGCTTTGGCTTTAATATTAAATAAGAATCATCCTGAAATGGCTTCAATGGCAACAAGAGTGGTTGTTGCGGAATTGTTTGCCAAACTAATAATATATTATTGGCATGAAAGAATATGGTATCACATTAAATATGGGGTGGTGCATAAAAAGGATGAATAAAATTTTTGCAAGAAATTAATTTTTAAAAAACTTCCAGTAGTTTTTCCTTTTTATTTTCAGGTTATCAAAGTAAACTATGTTTTTAGTATTGTTCCAACAATAAAAAATTAATGGGTCTTTATATTTACCTTGTGGCACTGTAAATTTTATTTGAAGTTTGCCCCATCCATTTTTCTTTTCTATAATTTCTGTACTTCCTCTCCAAAAATTATTTCCTGCGGCTGCAACTATAAAACGAAAGTGCGTTGTGTCCTTATCAGAAGGAATTTCACAACACCAAACTGGTGCTTCATACTCATCATTTACTTTTGGAATATCAACTGAAAAAGACATTCCAAATTGATTGTCGGGAGATAATTTAACGGAATATAATCCTTCAAATGCTTTTTCATTTGTCCTTCCATTCGCATTATCCAATCTATAACCTTTATCTGATATAAGGTATTCCTTGTCTTTTTTTATTATTGTTTGCTCTGCGCCACAATTTATCTCTTCCATAAAAAGCCCTAAGAAACCCAATATTCTGAAAACAATATACACTACAACAACAATTAAAAGTGCTATTCTAAGAAACTGAAATCCTATGTTTGTTTTTTTTATTGTACTTATATTTTCC
>CAILDT010000425.1 GCA_903833025.1 uncultured Bacteroidota bacterium
ATAAATTTAATTCGATTTTTAATTTAATGTTATAATGTTTTATAATAATATTATTAGGAAAACTATCTTTATAATTATTCAGCAAAAAATCAACTTTCTTAATTCTCTTTTTGCAATGTTCAATTTTTACAAGATTTCTGCTTGCCTTTTCAGTAAAATAATAGTTGTAATATTTTCCAAAACGGTATTCCTGAATGTCAAATAAATTTTGTTTGTCAACCAAATCGTGATATGGTTTTAAAAACAAATTACTCATCAATAATATTTCGATGTCTTCCTTTATTGTATTTAATAACTTTGGACGGTTAAATTGCGGAACACAATAATGAAGTGTAAAAGCAGTGTCCTTAAATTCAAAATCAAATAATTTTAAACCTAATTCAGTAGTAAAAATAACACGATAGTCGTGCGGCTCCATTTGTTTTGCAACCAACAAACCACTTACATCTTTTCCATAAATAGAAATATTTGCTTTGAAAAGAAAAGAATTAAAGTTATCACCAAATATAGGTTTAGGAAATGTGGTGTACTTTTTATTTTCTTGGGTAACCTGTAATCGACCATAATGGCCAAGTTTACAACCCGAAAGAAGCAATAATAAAAAACTACTTAATAATAAATTTTTCATCCGCTATCGGCTCATTATTTTTTCGATTTGTAAAATCAATGCTTGTATAATCTTCGCTTGGTTCTATCATTTTCACTTTCACAACTGCGTAATCCGATTTGTCGATGTAGAGCTGAATTACTTTTAAAAAATCTTTCGCACCCTTTTGCAAAGGCGAAAGTTCTAACAAATATTGTTTATCGCTTTCATAATATTTTGCTTTGTAATCTTTATTGTTCAACAAATTTCCTTGTACGGTGTTCATCATCATTTCATTAATGCTTTTAAACATTTTGTTGGAATTAATATCGTACTTGGTAACTTTGCCGTTATCTTTAATAAACATTTTATCTTTATTGATGCAGATAATATATTTATACGGGTCGTTATATTCCCAACGGAGCATATTTATTTTTTTAAAACAAAAATGTCCTTTACTAATTATCTTTTCTGACATCACAGATAAATATTTTTCCTGTGTAAAATCGCTCTCGATAGAATTTACCAATTTGGATTGTGTTTCCATCTTTTGTTTAAACCCAAGTGTGTCTTTAACAGGGGTAAATCCCTTAGGCACTTGCGCAAACAAAGTTATGGGAATAAGAAAAGTTAAAAGAAGAATATGTTTTTTCATTTGTAGGTTTGTATTTATTCGTAATTTGTAATATTTAAAAGTTGTTGGAGACTTACAATTTTAAAGCCATTTTGTTTTGCGAAATTAATAGTTTGCTTTAAAACATTAATTGTTTTTTCGGAAGTATCGTGAAATAAAATTATTGCCCCAGGTTTAATTTGTTGTAAAACTCTTTGAACAATTATTTCCTCATTATCATTTGTTGTATCCAACGAACGAATATTCCAACCAATGATATTATAATTTAATTGTTTAGCTGCCTTCGCCAAATGCGGAGTGGTAACCCCATACGGCGGGCGAAATAATTTCATCCGTTTACCAATGATATTAAAAACCAAATCGGAAGTTTTATTTAATTCTTCTTTAAAACCTTTTGTATTTTTAAAATCAATAAAAAAAGAATGAGAAAAAGTATGATTGCCGATAGTATGCCCATCATCATTTATTTGTTTTACTAAAGTTTCATTTCCAATAATATTTTTACCGATAACAAAAAAAGTTGCTTTTGTATTATTTTCTTTCAAGAGAGATAATACTTTTGGGGTGTGTTCTTTATTAGGTCCGTCGTCAAAAGTTATAGCTATTTGTTTTTCTGAAGTTTTGGAATTGCAAATAGCGTTTATATGAAAATTGGATTGAATAGTTGAGGAACCATAAATGACGAAGATTTTAAAAACAAGTATTGGCAATGCAAACCACCATAAACTTATTCCAAAAAAATAATAGGAAGCACCAACTATTAATAAAGAAAAAAGAAAAGTAATACTTGTGGATTTAAAAGTCATTATTAAAGTATATTAATTACAGGGTAGAGTTTTTATGTTGAATAAGAAATATGGTTGTTGACGAAGATTGAATATCATTAAATGTTTTACATTCACAAGAAGGAAATTTTTCAAGAATTTTTTCCAAAGAAGTTAACGTTAAATTTTGTTTATTCTTTTTAGAAACAATATCTCTGATTACGATTACACCATTTTTATTTAGTTTTAATAAGCATTTTGAAATTAGTTGGATTAGGTGTTGTTCTGACAAAAAATCAAGTTGCATACTTATTATAAAAGCATCAGAAAATTCGTAATCAAATTCAAATGGGTTACTGCAAACAAAGTTCACTTTCTCGGATTTTGAAATGCAATTATCAGCGACATTAATCTTTTCTTCATTATTATCTATGCCAAGTATTTTTCTGTTTTCCCCCATAAAGCTTAACATTAAGGTTAAAAAACCATAGCCGCACCCGATGTCAACAATTTTACCTTGTTTAGGCAGATAGCTTTCTATGAGTTTGAAATTCCCTTCCTTCCTCATTTTTGCACGGCATTGCCACTCCAGAATTGGGCCTTTATAAATATAATTTTTTATTAACTGAGGTTTAAAATAATTAACTGTGTGTTGCTCTTGATGTAATGCAAAAGAAAAAAGTAAATTTTTCCACGTGTATGGTAAAAGCTTTTTCTTTTTTCGATTTAGAATTAAAAAATCGTACAACAATGGCTGAACGATAAAGGAAATAAATAATACGGTTGTCATACCAATAATTGCAATAATCGCAATAGACCTTAGCGCAGGATGTTTTGCAAAAATCAAAACGCCAATTCCAATAACTGTGGTAAGTGCTGAAAGGAAAATAGAAGTTTTATATGAGTTTAAGTTTTTGCGCCCATATTTATATTCTTGAGCTAAACCGTCCATAATAAAAATGCCATAATCGTCGCCCAAACCAAAAATAAAAGTTGAAAGTATGATGTTAATTATATTAAACTTTAAACCAAAAATACCCATAATGCCTAGTATCCAAATCCAACCGATGAACATTGGCAAGAAATTAATTATTACAAGTTCTATCCGCCCGTGCGAAAGAAGCATAAAGCCAAAAACCAGTAATCCTGTAATAATTAGAATAAGATTAAAATCTGAAGTAATAATATTTACAAATTGCGTTAACATATATTGAGTGTCGAAAACTACTATAGATTTGTTGTTTTCGAAAGCATTGTAAACAGCGGTTTTTTTATCAGGTTCCACACTAACCAAGCTTAAAATTGTGGTGACATTTTTGTTTTCAGTAACCCAATCGTTAACTACCAATTTTTTGAGGGTATCTAATTTGGATAGCTCAACTGGTTTAAATTGAGTTTGAAGTTTTGAATAAAATTGAGAGAATGCATCTTCTTTAAATTTGTATATACTACTAAAGCGAATTAATCTTTTTTGTAAAGAGTCTTTTTTTTCTTTCGTCCAAAATGCATTCCAGCGATTAATTCGAAATTGTTGCAAGGAATCAGAAATAAGTAATGTACTTACGGATGAAAACTTTGAAATTACGTTTTCATCTTTTAGCTGATTCAATTTCTTGTATGCTAATTCATTTACTTTTAATGCCTCATTTAGATTTTTTCCTTTTGAAACTACATACACAGAACTCCGAGAAAAATTATTGATTTTATCTAAATGTTGTTGTGCTTTTTGCAACGTTTCATTTTGGTAATTCATTTTTATTAAATCACTTTCAAAAGTTACTTTTGTGGCAGTATAAGCAAAAACACACGTTAATATAAGTGTAGCAATTACAACAGGTTTGTTCTTATCAATCCGATATGAAATAATCTTAGTGAATAATGTGGTTTTAGGAATTGCGGGCTTTTCGTTTGCTTCCCCTTTACGATGTTTTAATAAATGAGGTAAAACAATAATTGAAAACAACACCGCACCAATTAAGCTGAACCCTGCAAACAAACCAAAATCATTTATTGCTTGTGATTTTGCAAATTGTAAACTTAAAAATGCTCCGACAGTGGTGGTACAGCCAACAATCATTGGAAAAGATAAATCAGTAATTACTTTTTCAATAGAACGTTCGTGCTTAAAATGAGTAAAAAAATGCAGAGAGTAATTAATAGCAATTCCCAAAATTATAGAACCAGAACCTATTGCAATTGCAGATATTTCCTCCTTTATGAAATATAGAATGGTTAACGAAAATAAAGCCCCAAATATAACCGGAAGTAAAATATAAAAGATGACTATGAACCGTTTGAAAAAAAGTCCTAAAATTAAAATAATGAAAAAGAAAGCAATGGAAGAAGTAAGGATTGCATCGGCTTCTATTTGAGTTGCATTGCCAAGTGAAACAGCTGCAGCACCATAGTATTCAATACTTATTCGGTTATTAAATTTATCCTGTAATGATTTTATTATTCCATTTAATGATTCAATAAATAATTTAGTTTTTGTATTATTATTAACAGCTATAGAGGGAGTAATGTAAACCATCAAGTTTTTTTTGTCTCGTGTCATTATATAACCGTCATTGGCGTCAAAGTTGTCATCAAATTTCAGGCTTTGTAATTTCTTTAAAACAAGAGGGGTGATATTAATGGGGTCTTTTTTAATGAATCTACTAAAAATAAAACTTGATGGAGTTAGCAAGGTCCGATAATCTCCTTTCAATATTTCTTTTAACGTATCAGGCTTGATAAAATTGTCAATACTCTTGTAATCATTTTCCTCAAGAAAAAGAGGGAGATTGTTGTAAAAGGAACTGTATATTGGTAGTATAATGTCATCAGAAATTTTACAGGTAATATCTCTCACATACCATTTGTTTCTTTCTGAATTTAAAGAATCTGCTAATGCATCAGCACAGAGCATTAAATCAGAAGTTTCTGCAACAGTCGAATCTGTATTGCAAATTTTTATGATTAACTTGTCCTTTACTTTTAAGTTTTCTAAGACGAAATTAACTTCATCTATTTTTTTATCTTTAGGAATAAACTTATTGATATCCTCCACCAGTTTTATTTTCGAAC
>CAILDT010000426.1 GCA_903833025.1 uncultured Bacteroidota bacterium
CCTTATTTTCTTACAATCTTCTGAACTGTTCCGCTATTTGTTCTTGCAAAAAACACAGCTGGATATTCACTAATATCAACAGTAGTTTTTGTTAAAGCAGCAGTTTTAATAGTAGCTAGCTCTCTTCCTAAAACATCAGTAAAGCTAATTACTTCATCTTTATTAGAATTTGTAACATTAATAAAGTTGGCAGCAGGGTTAGGGAAAATGCTAATTGAAGAAGTACTTAAAGAAGCAATACCAACAGTTGCTGGTCCTGGTCCTTCAATAACATCACAATCAGGATTAGCTCCAGTTGTTGTACTGCTGAAATCAGCTAATTTAGTATATGTATTAGTATTTACATCATAACTAAAAGCAACTCCTTGTCCACTTGCACCACCTGCGTTAGTTGTTCCAAATAACATTCCTGTGCTGCTAACAGTTAAACTGCGTTGAGGGCTTGAACCATTAGTACCGTTAAAATCTAATAAATCACTATAACCATTAGTAGCTAAGTTAAAACCAAATACAACTCCCAATCCGTTAGAACCACCAGTTTGTGTCATACCATATAACATTCCGTTAGCTGCTTGAACTAAACTACCAAGTGGTGCAGAACCGTGAGTTCCGTCAAAATCATATAAATCTGAATAATTACCAGTGTTTAAATCGAAACTAAAAATAACACCATAAGCATTTGCTCCACCTGTTGAAGTTAAACCATACAATTTACCATCAGCACCTTGTAATAATTTACCATATTTAGGGCTACCACCTGTAGTTGGGTCAAATACATATAGTTTTGTATATGTGCTTGTAGCAGGGTCGAAACTGAATATTACCCCAACATTGTTAGCTCCTCCAGCCATCGTCATTCCGTATAATTTACCATCGCTTAACTGCACTAATTCACCATAAGGGTCAGCACCGTTTACTGCTGTAAAGTTAAAAATATCAGTGTAAGTGTCGCCGTTAGTAATATCAATTTTGAATAATGCACCACCGCCATTGGCACCGCCCATAGCACATAACCCATATAAATTACCATCGCTTGCACTCATCATACCGCTCCAGTTTTCCCAGCCAAGTGCTGTGTTTTGAAACAAATCGTGAATGTTAGTAAACGTTCCAGTAGTAATATCGTAGCGGTAACAAACGCAGCTATCTCCAAAGCCACCTAAATCGGTACAGCCATAAAGTGCTCCATTGTTTGCTAAACACATTCTACCAACAGGCATTGCTCCTGTAGCATTTACAAAATTGTAAACTGTGTGAAAATTGTTCCCCGATGCATCAGCAGTAAAAATTGTACCCTGACTGTTTACTCCTCCGTTAAATGAGGTACCCCACAATTGTGTTTGTGCATTAACGCTCCAGCTTATAAAAGCGAACATTAATAAAGAAAGTAGTTTTGTTTTCATTTGTTTTGTATTTAGTGTTTATTTAAATTATGGTGTAATATTATAAATAGTTTCCATAATTTCCAAATTTATTTATCATTATTAATTAAACACTCTAAATTCGATTTCTATAATTACAATCCCACATCAATTTCTTTAATACCTTTGAAAAAAATTATTCAGCGTAGTTTTGTAATAAATAATTATTTAAAATGGACAATCAAACAAAAATAAAATGCCCGAATTGTGGCACTGCTATAGATGTAGAAGATATTCTCTCTCATCAATTGGAAGAAGGTTTAAAAAAGAAATTTCAGGCAGAACTGGCTTCAGAAAGGAAAAAGTTTGAAGCACAGGCAGAAACTTTAAACAAAGACAAGGAAGAATTTGAATTAAAAAAACAAAACGAAAATAAACTTTTTCAGGAACGCTTTGATGCTAAAATAAAGGAAGAGAAGGCGGCGATGGAAAAAACACTAAAAGCTAATTTAAAGAAAGAACAAGAAGAGCAATTCGATTTGATGAATAAGGAATTGAACGAAAAATCGGAACAGATAAAAGAACTAAACAAATCGAAACAAGAAGTTGAAAAACTGAAACGTGAAAAGTCGGAGTTGAAAGAGGCGATAGAAGCGGAGTCGCAAAAGAAGTTAAATCAATTGCTTGGAGAGGAAAAAGAAAAAATAAGAAAAACAGAGGAAGATAAAAATGAACTGCGTTTTAAGGAAATGCAAAAACAATTGGAAGACCAAAAAAGACTTACTGAAGAAATGAAACGGAAGCAGGAACAAGGTTCTATGCAGTTGCAGGGAGAAGTGCAGGAACTTGCTATTGAAGAATGGCTGGCTGCTCAATTTCCATTAG
>CAILDT010000427.1 GCA_903833025.1 uncultured Bacteroidota bacterium
ATAAATTATCATACCATCCAGCAACACTTTGTTTTGGATAGGCGAGCCACCTCTTATATAAAGCTGTCCGCCTTGGTCGCCAGTAAAAATAACACCGGGTAATACTTGTAAGTACTGCGCTAAATCGGGTTCTCCACCTACAGTTGGTAATCTCTTAATTGCAATAGGGTCAATCTTATTTACAGATACACCTGTTTCTCTTTCTTTCGCTTGGTTTTCAGCTGATATTTCCACTACATTTAGTTTCACATTGCTTTTTACAAGAAACAATTTCTTGCTTAATATTTCACCAGCTTTTACTGTTACTCCTTCTTCTAATGTATCATATCCAAATACGGAAGAAACCATTAATGTATAATATCCGGGAGGAATTTTGCTGATGGTATAATATCCATTTACATCGGTAGCAATACCCATTGTGGTTCCTTTAAGCATTACATTAGTGAATAATACAGGTTCGCCAGTTTCCTTTAAATAAACAAAACCACGAATGGTACCGAACGAAGATTGCGAAAATGCAATGCCCGAACTTAACAGACAAAGCACTATTAATACTGATTTTATTATTGATATACGTATATTCATAGCCATAGCATTAGTTTTAAAAGGTTGTAAAAGTAATAATAAATCGGAAACGAAAAATTAATGTTTGGGGGATGTAGGGCAATCGTAAACGTACTAAATCGTATTCTATAATTTTGTGCCTGATAAGTCGAGTATACGCTCAAACTCTTCAGGGGTAACAGCCGATACAGACAAACGGCTTAACCTTACTATTTGCATAGAATGTAATTTTTTATCTTCTTTAATTTGAGATAAAGTAATTGGTTTTTTTAATGCTTTAACAGGAGCTATTTCCATTGCACTCCACGCAATATCTATTGTAGTTGGGTCTTGAAATGCTTCGCGAACTACCTTTGCAATGCCAACAATGGCAAGACCTTCGTTACTGTGATAGAAAAACAGTAAATCACCTTTTTTCATTTCACGAATGTTATTTCGTGCTGCATAATTACGCACCCCATCCCATACTGCTTTTTTGTCTTCAGCAAATTTTGTCCAGCTATACACTTCGGGTTCCGATTTTACTAACCAATAGTTCATTTGAATAATTATGACGACGAATTATAAATTTTAGACTGCGAATATAAGAATGTTTATTTATTCTTTGACCAAAATTCTAATAATTCTTTATTTAATTGTTTAACTATCTCCTCTTTTGTGCGAGTAGTAACAATACTAGCATTGCATTTAATGAGAAAAGGAAAAGGCGAATTGAGTTGAACATAGTTTTTGTCTTTTATGATAAACGCGTCAATGTGGGTGGTTGCGCTTTCGTCGTACTCGCCAACAAAGTATTCACCAGTAAATGTACTGTCGCTTTGTAAATCGGTGTTGATTAAGTAAGGTTTGTAATTGCCCTTTTTTACTTCGGCAGAATAAGTAGAATAAAAGAAATACACTTTGCAGAAATCGAAATTAGTTTTGAAAGCTTCTACTATTGCTTTGTTTTCTTTTTCCTGATTCAGTTTAATTTTCTCTGCTTCTTTATCTTTCCCTTTCTGTTTCAATCCGTTTATTTGTAAGTCGGAAGTTTTTAAACGAACAAACAAAGCACCTTGTTTCAGCATTTTAATATCTTGATGTGCATTCGGCTTCACTTCCTGACCAAATAAATGCAGCGTTGTAAAGCAGATGATAACGAGGATTAGTTTTTTTATTTGTTTCATTTGGCGGTTATGTCTTATAATCTGTTTTTATTTCATAGTTGCAATAAGTTTATCATAATCAGAATGGGAACCGATCCAAAACCAAATTAATGTGTTCTCTGATTTTACTCCTATAGCTCTCCATCCCAAACCAATTCTGACAGAATAAATTAGTTTTTTTGAATAAATTTTTTTGAAATGCAAACTTGGATGAGCAGGGTTGTTTTTCCATAAGTCATACGCTTTACGGGTAGCTTCTTTTGTGGTTTCAGGTAATTCGGAATACGCATCCCTGAATCGCCTAGTGGTTAAAGAAACCATTATAGTTTTAAAGTACGGGTTTTACCTTTCTTATATTCTACTATAGCTTCTTCGGCTAAGTTTTGAAGTTCGTTTTCGGAACTTTCAAACGATTTTTGCCAGTTCAATTCTTCATTAAGCAAAGCGGCTATAGCATTTTGTTCTGCTAAAGGCATTTTATTTATTTTTGAAAAAACGGTTTTAAGTGCACTAGTCATTGTTTTATTTTTTACAAAGGTACTTATAATATTAAAGCGAATCTTGACCCAAACTCATCAACGTATTTACCAAATCATTTAATAATACTACCCGCTCGGTATTTATTTTCTTTTGTTCTTCTTTCACTTTTTCAATTCCGTTTCGTACATCATCTTTATTAAATGGACCTTCCATAGTACTAATAACAGTAATAGCTTCCAACGAAACTAAGTAATCAGTATCTAAAGCTAGATTAATAAAAAAAGGAAGTTGATGACTGTAATTTATTTCCGATTCACAACAGGCAGCAACCAATATGTGTTTGTTCTTTTTTGCTTTTGTTATTGCGGTAATTAATAAATCTCCTGCTTTTTCTTTTTTTAGAATAAGCAACGTCTCTTCTTTAAACTCTTTGTTTTCGGGCAATGTAAGCAACGCTACTAGAGATGCTATTTTGTCATTGTCCAGCGAAAGTGGCACATCATCATTGTTACCTACTATCTTTGTTACATACTCGTTGTTGTCGAAATACTTTTTAAAATCTTCCATAGAAATAAAATACTAAACTAATAATTCATAACTCATAATTCATAACTCTCTCAACTATTCCTTCTCCAGTTTACCTGTTTTTACTACTTCTTTATTGTTTTTTATTGTGTAAAAATAAATTCCTTTTGCTAATTCTTCTGTATTAATGATAGTTGAATTAGTAAATCGTTGTTGTAACAATACCCTTGAAGCCACATCATATAAAGTAATTTCAGAGGATGAATTATTATTTACATTCACCATTAATTTATCAGTAATCGGGTTAGGATAAACGGAAACAGCAACTGTTGAAAGTTCATTAATACCAACAAGTGTATATGCTGCTGATGAAGCCGAACAACCGTTTACATCAGTTACAGTAACGGTGTAATTACCGGGTTGTGTTGGTGTATAGGTTTGGTTGGTTGCGCCTGTTATAATTGTTCCATTGAAATACCATTGGTTTCCTGTTGCTGAACTCGACGTTAAAATATTACTTGCATAAGTAATTACAGGTGTTGTAGGTAACGGGTTAGTATATACAAGTATGGTGGACGAACCAATGCAACCATTCACATCAGTTGCATTTAATGTATAAATAGTGCTTGAGTTGGGCGATGCTACAGGATTATATATTGTATCGTTTGATAACGTAGCCGCAGGACTCCATAGATAATTAAACGTATTAACAGGAGTAAATCGCCACGCATCGTTAGTAGCAGTCCACGTGTTATCGTGGTTTCTGCCAGGTACTGAAACGGCACTTGTTCCTGTTCCGTTTTCAATTCCTTCGGTATGTCCCCACCAATAACCGTGAGGATTACCAGGCATTGAAGTGGTATGTATTTCTATTTCGTTAGATGTTTCGTACAACACAATTTGAAACGTAACCGAATCTCTTTGTGGTGAATGAGGAATGTTATTAAAATTGACAACCAATCTCCTATATGGAAACACCCCCAACGTACCATACGTAATGGTGCTGAACGGAATAGTAGGATTCAAATCTTCCCAAGCACCTGCAATTAAGTTGTTTGGATTAGCAGCATTGGGTAGCATTTGCCCCGAACAACATCCTTGATAATTATTAGCGTAAGCGGCAGTATCAAAGGTTATAAAACCATTGGAACCAACATAAAAATAAATAAAGTAATGTGAATAAAAACTAAATGTAAACCCAATAGGCAATGGAATACTTACCGCATCATCGCTTACAGTAACAAAAGTGCCTGTGCCAATAATAACAGGTGAATACGGTATTTGCGATACAGTGTAATTTGTGGTATTGGTGGTAGTTACCGATGCTGTTAATTGTGTAGGACTACCGGCACAAACAGTATCGGGAGCAGCGGTAATAGTAGTAATAGGAGTAGTAACCAGCAAGGTAAGGTTGGTAGTTCCTGTACATCCGTTAGTATCAGTAGCAGTTACTGTATATACTGTGCTAACCATTGGCGATGCAATGGGGTTGCCAATATAAGGGTTTGATAATCCTACAGTGGGTGTCCAACTATAGGTATATACAGGGCTGCCAGGTGCAAACTGCCAAGCATCGTTTGTAGCTGTCCAAGTGTTCGTACAATTTCTGCCGGGTACTGCCAAGCCGTTTGCTCCTGTATTATCTTCAATGCCTTGCACTTGATTATAAGTGTTAGGATTGAGTGTAATAGAGGTGTTGTGCAACTCTACAATATTAGAAGTTTCGTTTAATACATATTGCATTGTTATCGGGTTGCCAGAAGAGAAGTGCTGAATGTTAGTAAAATTTACAATTAACTTCCGGTTAGGTGCTATGCCTGTTGTGAAATATTCAATAGTGCCACCAAGAGGAGGGTTTAAATCAGACCAACAACCAAAAATAACATTATTTGGAAGCCCTGCATTAGGTATGGGAACGGTACTGTAATTATAGGTATTTGTATTATTGAAAGATATAAACCCGTTAGAACAAATATTAAATTGATTGTAAATGTTACCAAAAAAAACAAAGTTGAATCCTATTGGGTACAATATACTTAGTTGGTCGTCGGCTAATGTAACGCCTGTGCCACTGCCAGGTACAGGCGCAAAAG
The DNA here is from genome assembly GCA_903833025.1 of uncultured Bacteroidota bacterium. Classification (GTDB taxonomy): domain Bacteria; phylum Bacteroidota; class Bacteroidia; order 2-12-FULL-35-15; family 2-12-FULL-35-15; genus 2-12-FULL-35-15. Next base: position 4,808 of record CAILDT010000427.1, read on the forward strand.
GTATTTGGCTAACCGTATAACCGCCGCCGCTAACACCTGCTATTGTAGTAATTTGCGAACTGTTGCCAGCACAAAATATACTTGGTGATGCA
>CAILDT010000428.1 GCA_903833025.1 uncultured Bacteroidota bacterium
ATATATGTTTTATCAACTGATTGCTCAATTAATGCACTATAAAAGTGCTGCGGTAAACTAAAGCGCCAGTAGCGATTAACAGATTCCAACTGTTATCCATATCGGAAAGATATGTGTTTTGTCAACTGATTGCTCAATTAACGCCTATTTAAAGGCTGCGGAAAACTAAATCGCCGTTTTTTCAAAGAACTAAATTTCATTGCCCCGAAGGGCTAAGCGGGCGATTAGAGATTTGAACTCCTTTCATATTGATATTCTCCTTGCTGCGTTGCTCGCCGTATCGGCGAGCTTATTGCTGCTACGAATTATCGCCCAAATAGTAGTAGCGTGGTCCAGATTCCAACTGGAATATATACCGGAAAGATATATGTTTTATCAACTGATTGCTCAATTAATGCACTATTAAAGTGCTGCGGAAAACTAACACGCCGGTGAAAGTTAAACTTTCGTGGGTAAGTAAGGATTTCAACCTTATAACTTCTATAACTATTGCTAATCATTAGTGTTACCCGTTTTGTTTTACAAAGATACGAAACTTTTTTGAAACTACAAAATTTATTTTGAAATAATTTTTGTTTTTTGTTGTGGGCAATTACAGTTTTGAACTGCTTTTAGCATTGCTACTAATACTTTCCGTCTATTGGGGATAGATTAAGTTATTGCCCGTTTTTATTCAGTGGGCAGTTAAGGTTTTGAACCTCTTTCAGTCGGTGAGAACTGATACTTTCCTGACTGCTTACGCTGTCCAAGTTACTGCCCGTATATTTTACTGTGCTATACTGCTATTGTTTTACAAAGATACGAAAACTTTTTGAAACTACAAAATATTTTTTAGATATTTTTTTTTATTTTCGTTTGACACCGTTACTCTGTGTGTGTCATATTCTCTCCAAGAATCTTACTTCGTAAGTATTATACAACAAAGATAAGATTAAGTTTTGAAACTGCAAAATTTATTTTGAAATACTTTTTGCCCTTTACTGCTTCGCAGATTGCTCCGCAATATTCTTTGTGTGATTAATTATACAACAAAGATAAGATTAAGTTTTGAAACTAACAAATAAACTTTGACATTTTTTTGTTTCTTATAAAAGAAATAAGGAGGGTTTTTGTTCCATTTAATCTACCGTATCCGATAGTAGCCCTTATTTTAAAATCTCTACATTGGCAGTTATTATTGCGACCTGGTTTCTGCTATTTTAAGGTACAATGCTCGATTTCTTGACTGTTTAATTATACTGTAAAGATACGATTAAGTTTTGACACTTACAAATAAACTTTATAATTTTATTTTTCTAATCTTTGACCTAAAGGTTTCTGTCTGTGAATGACAATTAGGACAAATGATACGCAAGTTATCTAATAAATGATTGCGTGGATTACCGTCCAAATGATCTAATTCGCAACTTATGTGTTCTCCACACCAATCGTTTAATCCACATTTTTCACAAACATTTTGCTTTATACCTTCTTTAAAGAGTCGGTTTTTAAGTTTATATGTATGATATTGCGGATGTAATCCGTTTAATATGTCTTGCAAAGGAATAGCAGGCATAACCTTTTTAGTTCCTTTACCTGACGGGTTTGTTATATAACATCCTAACTTAATTGCCTTACGCTTAAAAGTTGAAAATGCTATACCTAATTCTGCGGCAGCTTTTGTTGCCGATTGGCTTTTTTTACACACTTGGATAAAATGTTCTTCATCAATATACTTTTTCATTAAGTATATATTAAAAAGACCGCCTCTCCTACATGTCTACCAATTTGTACTCCAGATGGGAGTTGAACCCACACGACCCTTACGGATCAGGGGTTTTTAAGACCCCCTTGTCTACCGATTCCAACACCAGAGCATTTTATTCAAAGAACTTAAATGGGAGACATTTGCAATGCCATCAAGCTCGGTTGATCACCGCTGCTCTTGAACTTTTCCCATTTTCTTATTGCTTTTGTTTTACAAAGATACGATAAAAAGCTGAATAAACAGCATAAAAATCATATTTTTTTAAATAAATGTGGGCGAATTAACCTATTTTCTTAATAACCGCGTCCAAATAACTTGTATCAACTAATATGCTACCACAACCACATGGGCATTTACCACGTTCTTCTGATAATTTAGCAAAATACTGTGCCGATTCAAGTAATTTTTTATTATAATCATTCATATGTGACCCCGCTGGGACTCGAACCCAGGACACCCTCATTAAAAGTGAGGTACTCTAACCAACTGAGTTACGAGGTCATTTAACCATTCTTAGCATATTCATCTACTTCGTTTCTATCTTTTAATCAACTGGTTAAGGCTTAACCCTTGGTTAATTAAGGAATGGCTTGTGTCCGTATGTTTAGTCTTGAATGATTAACAGATACAAAGATACGACAATAAAATGAACTTACAAACAAAACTTCAATATAATTTTTTAATATATAAATCAGTTAGTATAACAAATAAAAATAATAACTGATTATGAAAAGTACATATTTAGAATTAATAAATGAAGGATTATCCATAAGAA
>CAILDT010000429.1 GCA_903833025.1 uncultured Bacteroidota bacterium
CCAGAAAATGAGCGGTTCTTTTAAAGAATCAGTAACCGACTATGGTTTATATAACTCTACTTTTGCTTTTAACTCTGGGCAATTAAAGGGTGGTTGGGGAGCAACTGTTGGTGGTTCGCGCCAATACGGAACAGGATGGGCTGACGGTACTTATTCGGAGGCGTGGTCGTATTTTGTAAAGGTGCAAAAGCGTTTTAAAAAACATTTGTTGAGTTTAAGCATTAATGATGCACCTCAATCGCACGGTATGAGATACGATTATTTGCCAATAGCCATTTATAATAAAGCATTTGCTGATAAATTAGGTATCAATACCGATGCTACTTATGCAACTACAAACCCTTGGACAACAGCAGCCATTGGCGAACGAGGTATGAAATATAACCCAGATTGGGGTACAATAACCGGCGATGGTGGCACTAGTGAAGGAAAACCAAGATTGTTTTCAAAACCTAATCACGGAAGTACGTTTAACGACTTTGTAAATTATTACGATAAGCCATTAGTTAATTTTTCTCACTTTTGGTCTCCGAACGATAAACTTACTGTGAGCACAGTGCTTTACCTTTCAATAGGGAAGGGCGGTTTAACTGGGCTAAAGGTTTCTGCACCAACATTAGCTTCTACAACAGGGCTTTTAAATGTTCAGCAGTTTTATGACGACAATGCCGCTAGTTTTTCCACCACATACAGCACTACTGAACATTCGGCAAGTAATTATTTGAGAATGAATCATAACGACCACCTTTGGTATGGAGGGCTTTCGTCGTGGAATTACAAAGTAAATAAAAACCTTTCTGCCCTTATAGGCATCGATGCAAGGTACTATAAAGGAGACCATTATCAATCTGTGTATAATTTAATGGGTGCCGATTATGCTGTTGATACAAAAGATTATAATCAGCCAGTGGGTGCATATGCGGGAGACCCTAACAATCAATATGCGATGAAGCGAATTGGCGATAAGGTTAATTATTATAATGCTTCAAAAATATATTGGGGTGGCTTATTTGCACAGGCAGAATATAAAAAAGACAAGTGGAGTGCTTTTATAACTGCAAGTGTTTCGGATAAAGGATACCAACGTATTGATTATTTTGCGAAAAAGGATTTGCTTATTCCAGGCAATAACTTTGCACAAGCAATTGGCTGGGGCGATGCGTTTTATTATAACGGAACACAGCATCTTACCTCCACGCGCTTTACCGGACCGGCTGTGGTGAGAGGAGACACAACTTTTGTAGGTAGTAACTATATTTTAAATGCCACTAAATATACTAGTGACTCTCCAGAAGCGAAAACAGCTACCAGCGATTTTAAATGGTTTTTAGGTTATACCTTTAAAGGTGGTGCCAATTGTAATATTAACGACCATCATAATGTATTTATCAATCTCGGTTATATGAGCATAGCCCCTCCTTTTGCCAATGTATTTGATAATAGCAATCACCTTTTTCTTGATATAAAGAACCAAATGGTTTACGCCATTGAAGCAGGGTATGGTTTCAAAAAACAGAAATTTGTTGCTAATCTTAATTTGTATTATACCATCTGGAATAATAAACCATTCACAGGAAAAGCAAGCGACAATACGTCATATAACATCAATGGATTAAACGCTTTGCACAAAGGTGTAGAATTGGATTTTGCATATAAAATGATGAAAAACATAGAACTTGATGGTTTTGTTTCTATTGGCGATTGGAAATTAACTTCAGCATCAAAAGCATATATTATTGACCAAAATGGCAGAACGGTGGATAGTGTAGATTTCAGTGCAAAAAATGTACACGTAGGCAATGCCGCACAAATACAATATGGAGGTGCGCTCCGTTATACCATTATCAAAGGGCTTTATATTAAACCACGCTTTACTTATTTTGCTAAAAATTATGCTTATTTCGACCCGAAATATTTGACAAATGACAACAGAGACAGAGATTCTTGGAAAATGCCTAATTACGGTTTATTAGATATCTTTGTTGGCTATGGTTTTAAAGTTTGGAAAATGAAATTAGATGCAACTATTGGAGTTATTAATGTATTGAATGCTGTATATATTTCGGATGCTAAAAATGCTGGAAACTATGATGCCTCATCAGCAACAGTTTATATGGGTATGGGTAGAAGAATTACAGCTTCGCTCAAAGTAGGGTTTTAAACAACAATCAAATCAATAAATAATAAATAAACAATCAAAAATTAACTAAACAAAAAACAAAATGAAAAAGATTACCACAGTATTACTATTTGTTTTAATAACAAATGTAACAGTATTTGCACAAGCAGTGTTACCAACAAGCTGGAACTTTGCTACTACTACATTACCCACAGGTTGGGTTTCATCAGGTGGGTTTACCTATTATGCGGGTTCGGGAAATCCAGCACCAGCAGCAAAGTTTCCTGCTTCTGGCACTACGCTTACTATTAGTTTTACTACAACTCCTGGAAACATTTCCTATGATATTTCTGGAAACAATGTTGGTTCCGCCTGGACAGGAAATTTTGTTGTGGAAGAATCTGTAAACGGTACTACATATACAACTGTTGGCACAGCTTACACAAATATAACAGCAACAAATGCCTATACTAATCATACAGCTACACTTAATGCCGCGAGCCGCTACTTGCGTTTTAATATGATTACGCATACTGCCGGAAACATAGGTATAGATAATGTAAGCATCGGCACTGGTGTTTCTGCCGGACAACAAATATTAGTAAAACAAGGAAGTACACCTGTTTTAAATGGCGGAACTTATACAGCAGGTTCGCCAGTTGGCACACCATTACCTATTAACTTTGATGTTTACAACTTAGGAACTACTGGTACACTTAATGTTACAGGTGCAACTCTATCGGGTCCAGCAATGGCTGATTACGCCATTACAACTACGTTGCCATTTTCAGTAGCTGGCTTAACTAATTCGCCTTTATCAGTTACTTTCACCCCTTCAGTTGCAGGCACACGTAACGCTGTATTAACAATAGCAAATGACGATGCTACCAACAATCCTTACATAATAAATTTAAACGGAATAGGCGGCACTCTTGCCACAGAGCCAGCTTCACAACCTACCAGCTTAACGTTCCCATTGGTAAAATCGTACCGTATCAGAGCTAGTTTTGCGGCTGCTGCTGGTTCTCCTGATGGATACATAGTATTAAGAAAAACAGGTAGCGCAGTTACTGATTTACCTGTCGATGGTACTATTTATCAAAGAGGAGATATGATAGGAACTTCTAAAGTTGTTTATTCATCATCTGCAACAGGGTTTATGCCAAACGATATTAAATCGAGTACTCAATACTTTTTTGCTGTGTATACTTATAATGGAACTGGCACATTCAGAAATTATTTAACTACTTCACCATTAACAGGAAGTGTTACAAGTTCAGGAACAATGATGCCTGGAGGTTATTATAGCTCAATCAATACAGCAAATACAACTTTGGTAACTGATTTACACACGTTAACAAATCCGCATACGATTCAGCTATATGGAAGTTACGGACCATTGATGATGGAGTATTTATATCAGCGCGATACAACTGCCGACCACCGCGTAGCAACAGATGTGTACAGTGGTGAAAACATTGTTTATACCGAGCCGTTTGATTGGGTTTCAAACAATATGAGCCGTGAGCATACGTATTGCCAGAGTTGGCAGCCAACCGTTAACGACCCTAATTTTACTAGCCGTCCAGAATACAACGATTATCATATGATAACACCAACTGACCAAACAAATGTAAATGCTGTGCGTAGTAATTATCCTTTAGGAATTGTTGCCGGTGCTGCTACATATACTTATCTGGGTGGGAAATTGGGTTTAAATGCCGCAGGAAAAACAGTTTGGGAGCCACGCGATTCTGATAAAGGAGATGCTGCACGTTGTATGTTGTATCAATGTATTTGTTACACTGGTGTTGCTTACAGCGGCAACCCGAATACCAATGCTACTTATGGAGGCAGTTGGTCGTTACCTTTATATATAAGTGGTGCTATACCTTATGGCGAAGACCAAGCAGTATTAAAAGCGTGGAGCCAAATGGATTTGCCTGATAATTTTGAGATTTCTCGTAATGATTATGTTGATTCATTACAAGGTAATCGTAATCCGTTTATTGACCATCCCGAATATATCTGTTATATTAATTTTGATAGTATGACTTATATTAATAACGGACCTTGTACAACAGTGAGTATAAAAGAAAATACAAATACAGATTTAATTTCGCTTGCGCCAAATCCTAATAACGGAAACTTTATGGTAAATTATACTTCTACTAAAAGCGAAAAAGTAAGTATGGTAGTTTATGATATGGTTGGACGAATTGTTTATTCATATGAAGTGAAAGTAATTAGTGGAAACAATCCTGTTGAAATGAATATTCAAAACATCAGCAAAGGAATTTATTCATTTGTGTTTATTACCGAACAAGGGAAACAAACACAGCGATTGGTGATACAATAAAAGAATAAGAATATTTATAATTGCATAAAAAAGTCCGGCTATTGTTAGCCGGACTTTTTTATTTAAACACTTTGAATATTGGTTTACAAACTTCCTGTTCGTCCACCATCCACAGGAACATTAATTCCAGTAATATAAGCAGCCGCAGGAGAAGCAAGGAACGCAACGGCATTAGCAACCTCCGAAGCATCGGCAAAGCGCCCCATTGGTATTTCTTTCATCATTTCATTTTGCACTTCGTCTATCGTTTTGCTTTTGTTCTTAGAGTTGTTTTCGATAATAGTTTGTAATCTTCCTGTAAGCGTTGCTCCAGGAAGTACATTGTTTACCGTAATTCCGAAGGGTGCAAGTTCATTGGCAAACGTTTTACTCCAGTTGGCAACAGCAGCACGAATGGTATTTGACACTCCTAAATTCTTCAACGGAACTTTTACCGAAGTACTTATAATATTAATAATACGACCATATTTTTCTTTAATCATTCCTTCCATCAACGACTGCACTAAGATATGATTACAGATTAAATGGTTATTAAACGCCTGCTGAAATTCTTCCAACTTCGCATTCTGTATCAAGCCACTTGTAGGACCTCCAGTGTTGTTCACCAAAATATGTATGGCACCATTTGTATCTACAAAATGTTCTATTTTTGTTTTTAATTCATTCGGCATGCGAAAATCCGCAGCAATGTAATTATGCTTTTGTGCTTGCGAAACATCCAATTCTTTCAATGCGTTTTTCAACGATGTTTCATTGCGTGCAAGTAAAATAACGTTTGCACCAAGCAATGCTAACTCAATAGCAGAAGCTTTTCCGATACCTTGCGTACTTCCGCAAACAAGTGCTGTTTTTCCTTTTAAATCTAAATTCATAAAGCAAAGATAGGGTATATTATTATACTGTTATATTGTTTTTATTGTTGAATTGCTAAAAAGGTTTACCGTGTGTTGACTTCACAACTTTATTTCTGATGAAAGGAAAAACCTTAAGAATAGAAATAGTAAAGTTGGTAAGTCGCTTGTTCTTCAGCAGCTTTTGCAATAGCTTCGAAAACGCTATTCGTTTCTTAAATTGAGAATTCCAAAATGTTTCATACTTATGCTCCAATTGTTTTCTGGTAATTGTTTTATTAAAATATTCAATCAGTAATTTATTTAATACAAACGAACTTCTCATAGCCATACTCATCCCGTTTCCACTTAATGGTGCAATATTACCAGCAGCATCGCCAAGCATCAGAATGTTAGTTTCAACTGCATTTTTATATCCTATTTTAATTTGCGAGATAGCCAATGGTTCATCAAATAAAAAGACCGCTTGGGTAAAATACTTTTTCAGAAAAG
>CAILDT010000430.1 GCA_903833025.1 uncultured Bacteroidota bacterium
GAGAGGGGATAAAGGGGTGAAGTGTTAATTGGACTTTAAACAGCTTCGTGGAGATGAAATGAAATTATTACACAGTCATTTCGCCGCGCAAATCTTGTTGTAATTGTTTTTCTGTTTCTATAAGATTAAAATTGCCAAGGAGAAACATTAGTTTTGTAACTGCTGCTTCGGTAGTAATATTTCCGCCGCTTATTACGCCAATATTTTTTAATAAAGCTGAAGTAGAATACTTGCCTTGCTCCACTGCGCCAGCATTGCACTGGGTAACGTTAAAAACAATAATACCTTTATCAATCGCTTTTTGTATGGCATCAATAAACCATTTTTCTGTGCTTGCATTACCCGAGCCAAAGGTTTCTAATATAACGGCTTTAATGTTTTTTATATTAAGTATTGCATTAACTGCCGCAGAAGTGATACCTGGAAATAGCTTTAAAATAGCAATGTTAGGGTTTAATTTAGTGTAGGTCTTTAGTTTTTTTACACTCGGCTTTCTTAATGCTGAATGGTGGTACTTTATGTAAACTCCTGCTTCGGCAAGTACAGGATAGTTAGCAGATTGAAATGCCTGAAAATGTTCTGCATTAAACTTATGTGTTCGGTTGCCACGATACAATTGATATTCGAAATAAATACACACTTCCGAAATGATTGGTCTGTCTTTTACTTTTGCTCCAGCAATTTCTATTGCTGTTATAAGGTTTTCTTTCCCGTCTGTACGTATTGTGCCTATTGGCAATTGAGAGCCGGTGAGTATTACTGGTTTGTTTAAATTCTCCAGCATAAAACTTAAAGCAGATGCAGTGAACGACATAGTATCGCTGCCGTGCAGAATAACAAAGCCATCTACTTTATTATAATTATTTTCTATTATTTTAACCAACTCCACCCAAATAGCAGGTTGCATATCGCTGGAATCAATAGGTTTATCAAATGATACAGCTGATAAGTCAATATCAAATTTATTAAGTTCCGGTATTTGTTCGGTAAGATGTTTAAAGTCGAATGGCTTTAACTGCCCTGATTTAGCATCCTGCATCATTCCGATGGTACCGCCTGTGTATATTAAAAGAACTTTGCTTTTCATAATTTCAAATTAAAGACCGAATACATCAATTGAATTTTGTGTGGTAACAGTTGCCACTTCTTCCACAGTAATATTTTTTATTTCAGCAATCTTTTTAGCTATTAATAATAAATAATCGGGTTCGTTGCGCTTGCCGCGATGTGGCATCGGTGCAAGATACGGCGCATCTGTTTCTAATACCAAATGTTTTAAATCTATTGCCTCTACTACTTTATCCAAGCCGGAGTTTTTAAATGTTACCACCCCTCCTATTCCCAATTTAAAATTGCCTGTATCTATTACTTTTTGTGCCTGTTCCACATTTCCGCTGAAACAATGAAAAATTGCTTTGGTGTAATCATTGGCATATTCTGTTACTATTTCCATAACTTCGTCAAACGAATTTCGCGAATGAATAACATAAGGTAAATTATGTTTTTGCGCCAATTTAATCTGAGTTCTAAAAGCATCTTGTTGTTGTGCAAAAAAAGTTTTATCCCAATACAAATCAATCCCAATTTCGCCGATAGCTACAAATTTTCTTTTGCTAAGCCAATGTTCCATCACTTGCAAATCCTGCTGATATTTATTGGAAACCGAACAAGGGTGGAGCCCAATCATAGCGAAACAGTTTGCTGGAAATTGTTTTTCTACCTGAAACATTCCGGCAATGGTTTCAGTATCTACATTTGGCATAAAAAAACGAGTTACGCCATTATCAATTGCTTTTTGAATTAAGGTATCTCTATCATTATCAAATTCTTTTGAATAAAGATGGGTATGTGTATCTGTTAGAATCATAGCACAATATTACTAATATTTATCAAGAAACGGGACGAAAGCATCAATAATGAAACCTGAATATGAAGGGAAAAATGAAAAAAAGATGGCGTCGGGGGAAAAAAGTTGGGCAATTTGGAACAGAAACATAGCAACGGCGGAAAAAGTAGGGCTACTTCTGGCAGAAACATAGCAACGGTGAAAAAAAGTAGGGCAATTTGGAACAGAAACATAGCAACGGCGAAAACAAATTGCTACACTTTTGCAGAAACATAGCAACGGTGAAAAAAAGTAGTGCAATTTGGAACAGAAACATAGCAACGGCGAAAACAAGTAGGGAGACTTTTTTACCGCTTATTCTCTTTATTAAACTCCTCCATCATCAGGTTTAATTTCAATAATTCCTCTTGGGTGATGGTTTCTTTGAAATTAATATCGGAGAAATAATAAAATAAATCGTGTACTTTTTGTTTTTCTATTCCAGAAAGATTTGTTATCCGTTCTATAAAAACATCATCATAAATTGTAGTTTTTACTTGAAATGTGGAACGGATGTTTTCGAGGAAAAAGGTTATTTTTTTGTCGGCAATGTTTTTATGATTTCCTGTTTGATAATAAAGTGTACCTACTGTATCCACAAAATCAAGTGTTGTATTTCGCATTGGTTCTACAACGGGGATAATTCGCTGTTTGCGCTTTATGCCTACTATCATAAAAATAAGTATTGATAAAATAAGCAAATAATATGCAGCCAATAAAGGCGGATTATTAAATATTACACGTAGCGGACTATCCTGCTTTACATTTCCTTCCTTATAATATTCGTCCCAAATAATGGGCTGAATAGGCAGGTAAGAAAGGCATTTGAACACATAGTCGTAATTCTGTTCGTGTATAAAATGATAATTGGTAAACGCTTCGGGGGCGGAGCTGATGAAGAGTTTACCTTTCCCAAATTTTATTTGTATAAAATTAATGTTGTCGGAAGAGTTTTTTCCAAGTATGGTTGTTTTGGCAGTATCAAAGGAATTGAAAAAAGTATTTTCCATTCCTTTTTTATAACCATATCCCGATTTGGTTTTTAATATCGGGTTAACAAAATTAATATTTGCTGAGTCATACATTTTATATGAATGATGCCCCGTTATTGAATCCGCTTTGGTACCTGCTAACACATCGTAAAAATTATCGGTGCTTAACTTTAATGTGTCAGCAAACTTTCCTGTAAAATAATTAGCAGCAATAAAAGCAGTGTTTCCACGTGAAATAAAATTTAATAACTCACGTGTATCTAATTTATCCGGGTTAAAATTTTGATTGATGATGATGTAATTGCTGTTGTTGTTGTTGTTTATTTCGTTTCCTTTTAGTGCATTATATAAAGGAACATTTTTGGTAGAGATGGTTTGTTCGGAAAAAAGGGCTGGTAACGCTTCACTTAAAGCTGAAGTGCCAAAAGGGCGTTTGTCGTTTTGCATATAACTTAACCGCCAATCAATAGGTTTGGGAGCTAACAATTGCAAAAGTATTAATGCGACGAAACAAAGAGTTAGAACAATTATATATTTTCTGTTGCCTTTAAACATTAAATATTAAACTCTTTAAATTTAGATATAGTAGTTTTAAAATTAGTTTCATCCAATTGAAAATCGCCATACCAGATGTATTCATACATTAATGATAATTCGTTGAACTTACTATTATATTTACTGTTTGAAAGTTCAATAGAATAATCGTGATTGGTTTTATCAATTTGCCATTTGATAAGATTATTGTCGGTGAGGTCTTTTAATAATTTAAGAAAATGCAAACGAACTGCTTTCCTAAAATCTCTTTTCGCCAGCGCATCTTCTATCAAATCATTAAAATTGATTTTATGAATATCTTCTTCAAACTCTTTAAAATCAATAGGAATAGAAGCACTCTTACCATAGAACAATGCACGTACATCATTTTTAAGAATAAGAAATATAATGAGTACTATTACAGCAATTATTAATATCCATTCGAAAATACCTAAGCCAATTTTACCTCCTTTGGTTGCAAATATTTTATCAATGAGCCGTCCGAACCACTCTTTGAAATGTTCCCAAGGTGATTTGGGAGCTGGTCCTACACGGTCGTATTTATAATTGGGATTATTAAGAAGCTTTTTTTGTGCAGTTTCATTTAAACTTCTAACAACTATTTTAGAAGTATCATTAGGAACCAAAACAATTGTTTTGTTGGAAACCTTTTCGGAATAGGCATTATTATTGAATAGAAAACTAAATAGTGATAGAGTGATAAAGAAAAGAAATTTAGTAGCTTTCTTATAGACCTCACCCCCAGCCCCTCTCCTTGAAAAAAGGTGAGGGGTGCCAATGTGTGAAAAGAGAATACGAAGAAATTTAATATTGTTGATTGGCATTGTTGATTGGTGCGGTTCCTATTTCATTTATTTTTTCCATCAGCC